>JAYTXG010000355.1:0-4075 GCA_043743375.1 Sphingobacteriia bacterium | reverse complement strand
TTAAACCCCGTTCAATCGCCCGGTCTATTTTTAAAAGCACTTCAATACGTAAAAGCTTTTAATGGCGTGTTAATTCAAGTTCCAATAGATAAAACTATTGGTGCAACAGGGTTAATGAATGAAGGAATAATTTCTACCCGTCTTGGTCTGCCTGGCATTCCTGCTATTGCAGAGGAAAGTATTTTAAAAAGAGATATTGAACTGGTAAAATATACCGACTCTCGTTTACACATTACTGGCGTTTCAACTGCCGCATCTTTGGTACTTATTAGGTCTGCTAAAAAAGAAGGCATCAACATTACTTGTAGCGTTACTCCCTATCATTTATTTTTTAGCGACAACGATCTTCAAACTTATGATACTTTCTTAAAAGTTAATCCGCCTTTAAGAACCAAGGCCGATATGCTTGCACTAAGAGATGGTCTACTTGATGGCACTATCGACTGCATTGCATCGCATCACTTACCACAAGATTGGGACCATAAAATTTGTGAATTCGATTACGCCGAATTTGGAATGACTGGCCTCGAAACTGCTTTCTGTGTAGTAAACCATTTACTAGATCAATTAACCGATAACCGTATTGCCGAATTATTTTCTATCAATGCAAGTAATATTTTCGGCCTCCCTACTACTCATATTGCCGAAGGTGAAATAGCAGAGCTAACGCTGTATCTAAGGAATGAATCAACTTGTTTAGAAAAAAATTATTTCAAAAGCAAATCTACTAATAGTGCATTTATTGACAGATCTTTAACAGGTAAAATTATTGGCACCATTAACAAAGGAAAATATTATCAAAACTAAAACAACAATTATGAAAGTGAACATCATTAACGAAGGCGCAAAGTATGGTTTAATATGCGGCTTAATTGCTGTATTAATTATGTTTGGAGGTTGGGCAGCAGGTTTAAATACTTTTACTACTATTCAATTCTATTCCGCGTTTACACCTTATATGTTGGTAATTATTTTACTCGGAGGATTTCAACTAAGAAAGCAAAATGAAGGATTTCTAAGTTTTGCAGAATCATTAAAATTTAGTTTCATGGCTTATGTAGTTGCTGCAGTATTAGTAGCTGTTGCAACTTATATTTTGTACAATGTTTTAGACAAAGAACTTACCGCAAAGTCGGCCCAAGTTGCATTAGAAAAAACAAGAACGATGATGGAAAAATTTGGTGCTAAAGAAGAAGATATTGAAAAAGCCATCAAAAATTCTGAAGCAAGTATGAAGGAAACTGGAATTGGCAAAATTCTTTTAGGTACTGGAATAGGCTTAATTTGGGATTTCTGTAAAGCAATGCTCATTTCGTTGGTTATTAGAAAAGAACAAAAGTTTGAAGACTAATATTTCTGCATGAATTTATCGATAGTCATCCCATTATTAAATGAAGAAGAGTCCCTGCCAGAACTATGTGCATGGATTAAATCGGTAGTTGATGCTGAACAATTTTCGTATGAAGTATTATTAATTGATGACGGAAGTACAGATAATAGCTGGAACGTTATTGCTTCTATTGCCAAAGAAAATTCAAATATAAAAGGCATTAAATTTCAACGCAATTACGGCAAATCTGCCGCACTTAATGAAGGTTTTAGAGCTGCTCAAGGTGATGTAATCATTACCATGGATGCAGATATGCAAGACTCGCCCGATGAAATTCCTGCATTGTATAAAATGATTAAAGAAGACGGATTTAATATTGTTAGTGGATGGAAAAAAAAGCGTTTCGATAATACACTTACCAAAAATATTCCTTCAAAACTATTCAACGCTGTTGCTAGAGCAAGTTCGGGCATTCAGTTAAACGATTTTAATTGCGGACTAAAAGCTTATCAGAAAAAAGTAGTAAAAAGCATTGAAGTATTTGGTGAAATGCACCGATACATTCCCATATTGGCTAAATGGAGTGGGTTTAAAAAAATAGGTGAAAAAGTAGTAGAACATCGCCCCAGAAAATATGGCACTACTAAGTTTGGTTGGTCGCGTTTTGTAAATGGCTTTCTCGATTTAGGTACCATCATGTTCCTCGGTAAATTTGGTAAAAAACCCATGCAATTTTTTGGCTTATATGGCACCCTATCTTTTATGGTTGGATTATTATCGAGCCTCTACCTCATCATTACTAAAATAATTAAACCCGAAGTAGCTCTCACCAATAAACCATTTTTCTTTATCGCTTTAGCAACTATGATTATTGGGATGCAATTGTTTTTAACCGGATTTGTTGCTGAACTCATTGCCCGAAATGCCACAGAAAGAAATACCTATTTGATAGAAGATATTATATAGTATGCAACAAGAGCTGATTTTAATCGGAACCACCTGGCCTTTTAGAGGCGGAGGCATTGCCTCTTTTAATGAACGTTTAGCAAGGGCTTTTCAAGAACAAGGTTTTAAGGTAACTATTTATACTTTTTCACTTCAATATCCCTCTTTTTTATTCCCTGGAAAATCGCAATACGGTAATACGCCAGCACCAAAAGATTTAACCATACATATTGCCATCAACGCTATCAATCCATTTAACTGGATTAAAATGGGCAACATTATTCGCAATAAAAAAGCAGCTATTGTAGTAGTAAGATATTGGATTCCTTTAATGGGGCCATGTTTAGGAACTATTCTGCGAATTGTAAAAAAGAACAAGGTTTCTAAAATAATCTGTATTGCCGATAATATTATTCCGCATGAAAAAAGAATGGGCGATAAATTGCTTACTCAATATTTTGTACAACCTATTGATGCATTCATTACTTTAAGTAAAAAAGTAGCTGCTGATCTTAAACAATTCAGTAATAAAAAAACCGTAACTATTCCACATCCCCTCTACGATAATTTTGGTGAGCGAATGGATAAAAAAATTGCACGCGAAAAATTGGGGTTACCTAAAGAAGAGAACATTATTCTTTTCTTTGGCTTCATTAGAAAATACAAAGGGCTCGATTTATTATTGCAAGCCATGTTGATACTTCAACATGAACATCAACAAAATCCATCTTCCATTTTACCCAAACTTATTATTGCAGGCGAATATTATGAAGATGAAAAAATTTGTACTGATTTAATAAATGAATTATCTATCAATAATTTAATTTATTCTTTCACGAATTTTATTCCAGATGAAGATGTAAAATATTATTTAAGCGCCTGCGACTTTGTAATTCAACCCTACCGAAGTGCTACGCAAAGTGGTGTAACTCCCCTAGCCTATCATTTCGAAAAGCCAATGCTGGTAACCAATGTAGGCGCTCTACCAGAAATAGTGCTCGAAGATAAAACAGGAATTATTGCAGAACCAACAGCAGAAAATATTGCCATTGGTATTAAAAAATTATATGAATTAGGTGAAGACCATTTTTTACCTCAACTTCGTAAAAGCAAAGAAAAATACAGTTGGGATGTACTAACAACCACAATAGTTTCATTAGCAAAGCTCAACTAAAATAAATGAAAGAGTCCATTCAATCTCTAATACAAGCTTCTATAGATGTTAAGCAAAGCATCTTGGCAGATCAAACCATTCTACATACTTTAAACGAAATTGTAACCGCCGTTACCAATTCATTCAAAAATGGCAATAAAGTATTGTTCTGTGGCAATGGTGGAAGTGCTGCCGATGCGCAACATCTTGCAGCAGAATTCTCTGGAAGATTTTATAAAAACAGAAGAGCATTGCCTTCAGATGCTTTACATTGCAACACTTCTTATTTAACTGCCGTAGCCAATGATTATAATTATGATGAAATTTATGCTAGGCTCGTAGAAGGCACTATGCTAAAGGGGGATGTACTAATTGGACTAACCACTTCAGGCAACTCTCCCAACATCATCAAAGCTTTTGAAGCAGCAAGGGCAAAAGAAATTACTACCATTGGATTTACAGGGAGCACAGGAGGAAAACTAAAGCCTCTATCCGATTATTTATTGAATGTGCCATCCGATACCACACCTCGTATTCAGGAGAGTCATATTTTATTGGGACATATTATTTGTGAATTGGTAGAAACCGCTATTTTTTAGGATGCTTAATTTAAATGTAATAGATACAAGCTGGACCTTATTTTTAGA
>JAYTXG010000354.1:0-1762 GCA_043743375.1 Sphingobacteriia bacterium | reverse complement strand
GAAGGAGCGAGGGATTTTGTAGTGCCTTCTAGAATGAATCATGGTCAATTTTATGCACTGCCTCAATCGCCACAAACATTCAAGCAATTATTAATGGTAAGCGGATACGACCGCTATTATCAAATAGTAAAATGTTTTAGAGATGAAGATTTACGAGCCGATCGTCAGCCTGAATTTACTCAGATAGACTGCGAAATGGCATTTGTAGAACAAGAAGATATTTTAAATATGTTTGAGGGGTTGGTAAAACGTGTTTTTAAAGATGTAAAAAACATCGACTATACAGAACAAGTTCAAAGAATGACTTGGGAAGACGCCATGTGGCAATTCGGAAATGATAAACCTGATATTCGTTTTGGCATGCAACTAGCCAATTTAAAGTCGGCTTTTTTAAAGGGAGAAAATATAGCTGCAACGGGTGAATTGATTCATGGCGTTGGTTTTGGAGTGTTTGATAACGCTGAAACTGTTTTAGCAATTGCAGCAATGGGATGTGCAGAATATACCCGTAAACAAACCGATGAACTAACAGAATGGGTTAAGCGCCCACAGATTGGAATGAACGGATTAATTTATATTAAGTGTAATGCAGATGGAACTTATAAAAGCAGTGTAGATAAATTTTATGCTGAAGATAAATTGAAAGCTATTGCAAACGAAGCTGGTGCAAAGCCAGGAGATCTTGTATTGATTTTGGCAGGTAGAGAAGAGCGTACTCGCAAAGCAATTTCTGACTTGCGTTTAGAAATGGGTAAGCGATTAGGATTGCGTAATGCAGATGAGTTTAAATTATTATGGGTAATGGATTTTCCATTGTTCGAATATGCTGAAGAAGATAATCGTTGGGTTGCTCGTCATCATCCATTTACTTCTCCTAAACCAAATCAGGTAGAGGTAATGATTAATAATAATCCGTTGATTGAAAATGCAGATAAATATTTAGAGCATCCTTATGCTAACATTAAAGCAAACGCTTATGATATGGTGTTGAATGGCAATGAAATTGGCGGAGGGTCTATTAGAATTCATCAACGCCCATTACAAGAAAAAATGTTTGCTGCATTGGGTATGAGCGAAGAAGAAGCATTGCATAAATTTGGTTTTTTATTGGGTGCATTTGAGTACGGGGCTCCTCCGCATGGTGGCATTGCATTCGGCTTTGATCGGCTTTGTTCTATTTTAGGTGGCAGTGAAAGTATTCGTGATTTTATTGCATTCCCTAAAAATAATAGTGGTAGAGATGTAATGCTTGATGCACCTAGTAGTATAGATGAAAAACAGTTTGAAGAACTACAGATCAAATTGAATTTGAAATAATACACTTATACTAATTACGAGCTTTTAATTGATAACTTTGATGCGAATCAGCAGTAAATTGTAGCTTTTATATGAAACAATTAACAATATTTAGGATCTTAAGCTTTTTATTGGTTCCGATTGCCATTTTATTCGCAATAATGGATATTTTTTTATTTGTAATGGCACTTTCAGCAAACCCTGCATTGTTATTATTTGCATTTGCTTTGGCGTGCTTTGTAATTTATGTATTCGCTTCATTAAAGTTTTTGATGGGAAATATTGATCAACAAAAAACGAGTAGTTCCTCTTTAAAAGATTGGATTAAAGTAAATGCATATGGATCTTTATTTATTTCCGTTCTTTTTCTTTTGAATTCTACAGCAGCGTTCTTTATTAATGATATTAATCTTCGCCAAATTATTAGTGAAATGATGGATCAGCAGCCTGAAATTTCAGGTAAAAT
>JAYTXG010000353.1:0-4446 GCA_043743375.1 Sphingobacteriia bacterium | reverse complement strand
AATGGTTTCATCGTAAAATGTCCTTTACCATCATTATAAGCAATACCAGAAAAGCCACAATTAACGGTAAGCACTTTTGCATTTTCAATTGCCTTTCCGAATAAATCTTGAATTGATTTTTTTGCAAAATCTTTGTGTTTCAAATTTGATTTTTTTAAAGACGGAATTTGTTCAGTGATATCTTTTTTTAAAAAAACAGGAACGTCTCTTTCATTTATAGTGTGACTAAATATTTTATCCAATGTTCCATTTTGATCAAAATCTTTGATCCACACTTTTACAGGATGTGTATTATCTGCTTTCAGGTAGAAATTTTCTCCCAAGTTTCCTAAAACAATATCAAGATCCCCATCATTATCTAAATCTGCTAATGACATTTGTTGCCACCATCCCGAAAAATTTTCTAATCCTGTTTTCATCTCTACAAATTTAGAGCCGTCATAACTATAAGCATGTGGGTACATCCATTCACCTGTAATGATTAAGTCTTTCTTTTTATCTCCATTTATATCCGACCATGATGCAGCGGTAACCATCCCTAAATTATTTAAAAATGGGGCTACTTGATCAGTAACATCCTGAAAATTTCCATTTCCTATATTATGATATAGAAAGCTTTTGGGAGCAACTCCATAATTTTGAGGTTCGCTTCTGCTACCGATAAAAATATCTAGTTTGCCATCACCGTCATAATCAATAGGTATAGCTGTTCCACAATTGGTATGACTAATAGGTAATGCACCAGCTTTTAAGCTAAAATTTCCTTTGCCATCATTCAAAAAAATATTGTTTTGGTATACATCTGCAGTAGCAGGTAAAAAGTTACCTCCTCCACCTGTAAACAAATCCAAATCACCATCTTGATCAATGTCTGCAAAAAAAGCAGTCGTTACATCATAAAATTTAAACTGTGCAAAATCTTTTACTTCTTTTTTAACGAACCCATTTTTGGTTTGTAAATACAATTGTGCTGCTTGCTGATTGGCCCCACCAATATAAATATCATCTAGCCCATCACCATTTACATCAGCAACAGCCGACTTTGGCCCTTGTTTAGACAACATGAAAGGAATATTTCTTTCGGTATAAAAATCTACATAATCATCTTCGGTATGTTTATCAAAATTCGATTTAATTTTTTCGAGATATGCTGAAACTATTGGCTGATTATTTTTAATAAGTACTTTTGGAGTTGATGTTGAGTAATCTATTTTATTCAAATGATTAATTACAGGATTTGTAATTTTGCTGACGCTTTGATCAGGCCAAAAAATCTTCATTGAATCTATTTGTTTATTTCCTAAACCAATGGTTTGCTTGTATTCTACAGAAGATTGAAATCCTCTACTAGGAATTAATTCTCTTGAAAGAATCTGACTACCCTGATAAATTTTAATAGTACTTCCTATGCCAAAATTATTGGGGGATTTGTAGATTAGTGAAATAGCAATGAAATTAAATTTATTTTGTTCACGGCTATTATTACGATATACCAATGCTTTCTGATTCACATTATTAATTACCAAATCTAAATCTCCATCATTATCTAGGTCGGCATAAGAAGCACCGTTGGAGAAAGTAGGTTTATCAAACCCCCAATTGATTCCTTCATCTAAAAATTGGAGATTGCCCTTATTCTTAAATATTTTATTAGGAATTGGTACTGAAGGCATTGTATTGATTACGGTTCCGATTTCTTCTTTCTTTCCAGTAAGAACCATTTGCTTCACAATATCATCAGCAAAAAAATCGATAAAATCTTGGTCAGTAACATCTCTAAAAATTCCATTGCAAACAAAAATATCAGTAAGCCCATCATTATCCGCATCAAATAACAGTGCGCCCCAACTCCAATCACTCGCAGCAACTCCACTGTAAAATGCTGATTCAACAAATTGTCCGTTCCCGTTATTTACTTGTAAAGAATTTTGTGTAAATTGATTAAAGAAACCTTGGTTTTGTTTTAATTTAAAAACATCATAACCTTCAAAAGATGTATTGGTTTTTAAACGGTAATCGTCTTTTGGCAACATATCAGTTGTAAATATATCTGGACTCCCGTCATTATTAATGTCTTGCATATCGGCACCCATTGAAGAGAAACTAACATGTTGCATTCGTTTCTCCATCTCATCTATAAATGTTCCGTTTTTTTGATTGATATAGAGATAATCTTTTTCAAAGAAATCGTTGGAAACATATACATCTGGATATCCATCACCATTAACATCTCCAACAGTTACACCTAGTCCAAAACTAATGATGCTTCCATGAATACCTGCTTCTTTGCTTACTTCTTTAAAATGGCCATTATCGTTTCTAAATAAATGATCGCCACCTCCTTTTAAAAATTCTGCAAATGGCGATTGAGCATCTGGCACATTACGCATATTTGCGTAATTGAGTGTATTAACTGGAATTGGACTATTATTTACCAAAAAACAATCTAAATCTCCATCCAAATCATAATCAAAAAAAGATGCCTGAGTAGAATAGCCATCATTATCTAAGCCATATTCAGCAGCACGTTCAGTAAAAGTTAAATCATGATTATTAATAAAAAGTTGATTTTTACGCAATGATTTTTGCATCATGTTGCCGGCATTGCATACATAAATATCTAACCAGCCGTCGCCATTAATATCAACCATTACAACACCTGTACTCCATTGTTTTTTTTCACCGAATCCTGCTTTGGCAGAAATATCTTCAAATTGTAAATTACCTTTATTTAGGTACAATTTGTTAGCTCCCTGATTTGCAGTAAAAAATACTTCTGGCAAACCATCATTGTTTAAATCACCTGTTGCCACTCCACCACCATTGTAGAAATTTCTGTATTTAAAAACATTGAATTCTTTCGATTCTGTAATGGTATTTACGAAGTTGATATTGCTATTATCAACTTCAGTAAAAAGCGTAGTAGCCTTTTTCTGCTTACAGGAGAAGGATAACAATAAGCAAATAACTATAAAATAATTTTTTTGCGAGATCATGGTCTAAAAATAAGTAATTACTGCATAAAAAAAGTCTCCCGATTTTTCGGGAGACTTTTCTGTACTAATTATTTAACAAAATTAATATCCGAAGTTTTGCTTCAAATTAGGATTGGAAGCCAATGAGTTCGTTGGAATTGGGTAAACACACTTGTACCCATCAGACGCATTTGGTCTTTCTTGTACAGGAGCATTAAACACACCAAAACGAACCATATCAGTTCTTCTATGTCCTTCTAAATATAACTCTCTTCCTCTTTCAGCTAACAATGTTGTAAACGAAATAGAAGTTAGAGCAGAAGCTCTTCTTTTAGAGCGGATGTCATTAACTATAGCCAAAGGAGTTTCATTACTTGTTCCACCTCTAAGAGCGGCTTCAGCTTTCATTAAACGAACATCAGAAAAACGGAATAACGGAAATTCATTGGTACTACCCCATCCACCATCATTAATGGTAGTAGGATCTAGAGGAAATTTATTTACACGAATTCCACTTGCTTCACCATTAAAGAAAATAGAAGCATTGCGAGTAAACACTAAAGGGTTACCGCTACGATCTTTTAGATTAACAATTGCATCACCAATAGATCCGTTTTTAGGACCTCTAGCTTGACCCACCAATAAACCTGCGGTAGAACCAACTTTTTCTGTGTAGTTAGCTAATGTATCTGATTTTCTTACATCATTACCTTCGAAACTATCGTAAAAGTCAGACAGCGTTACAAAACCATTCCAGCTAGAAGGTGTTTGGTTATAATGCCAGCTTTGAGATGTTTGCCATCTTAATCCTGTACCATTACCTGCCCTCGAATCAGCATTGCTTTTTCTTACAAAGATGTTCTCAGTAGAAGTTGTACCATTATCCCATTTAAAATTATCCCAATAGTAAGGATTTACTTGTAATAAAGTATTAGCTTGGATATTATTGCAATAGGTTATTACTTTATTCATATCGGCAGGATCAAATGTGTATGGTCCAGCTGGTTTTGTTGGATCAGATTTGTAAACTGCTTTGTTTAGATAACAAGTAGCTAGTAAAGCCCATGCTGCTTCTTTGGTGGCTTGACCTCTATTTGTTCTATTAAATGCAGGCAAATTGGCTACACATCCTTCTAATTCTGCAATAATAGCATCAATAGCTTGCGCTCTTGTTAAAACAGTTGGAATTGAAGCTGGTGCTGCAGAAGCAGGACGAGATTGGACTTGACCGTAAATATCACAAGTTAAATATCTGAAGAAGCTACGTAAAAACTGACCTTCTGCTTGTTCTAAACCGGTTTTAGTTTCAGCAGTTAGTGTAGTTTGGAATAATGCACCATTCAAGCCATTCCAAGTATCGTTAATTTGGTTGTGGTCACCTGCCCAAGTATGGAGGTGTAATCTACGCCATGTACCAAAATCATCCCAGTCGGTACCACGTGTTGGTCCCATTATTTCGTCGGTAGAGTGC
>JAYTXG010000352.1:0-3687 GCA_043743375.1 Sphingobacteriia bacterium | reverse complement strand
ATATCCGCTTAAAAGCTGGGAATTAATAATTGCCAAAATTAGTCTGTTAAATGATTTCGATCCAAAAGTACGTGAATTCAGGCGTCAGTTTTTAGGTGGGGCAACAGAAATTGAATTAGATGGTGCGGGAAGAATGTTGCTACCTGCATCATTAAGAGAGTTTGCTGGTTTAACCAAAGACATTGTTTTGGCAGCCGCCTTAGATCGTTTTGAAATTTGGGAGTCAAATAAGTATAAACAGCTCTTCGAAAATTTTTCATCAGAAGCTTTCAGTACCCTCGCAAAAGAGGTAATGACAAACAAAAAGGAGAACCAATAATATGGATATCATAAGCGATTATCATATTCCTGTTCTTTTTAAAGAAACTTTAGATGGATTGAATATTCAACCAAATGGAGTTTATATTGATTGCACTTTCGGTGGAGGTGGCCATAGTGCTGGGATATTAAATTTGCTCAACAAAAATGGTAAACTAATCGTATTTGATCAGGATGTAGATGCGCAACAAAATGTGCCTAATGATGATAGAATAATTTTTATTCCTCAAAATTTTCGCCACTTGCAACGCTTTTTACGATTGCATGGAATTACAGCTGTTGATGGGGTTTTAGCCGATTTAGGTGTTAGCAGTCACCAGTTTGATGAAGGTGATCGTGGTTTCTCTATTCGCTTTGCTGGCCCCATGGATATGCGAATGGATCAACGCCAAGAAATTACAGCAGCAACAATTATTAAAACGTACACCGAACAACAATTGCATAAATTATTTGAGCAATATGGAGAAGTTACTAATTCAAAAACACTTGCAAAACATATAGTACACCAAAGAAGTCATTTGCCATTTATAACAATAGAACAATTTAAAGCCTTAATTAGTCCGGTTGTGAAAGGCAACCCAAATAAATATTTGGCGCAGGTTTTTCAAGCATTGCGAATGGAAGTAAATGATGAAATGGGCTCATTGAAAGATTTGTTGCAGCAATTAACAACATTATTAAAACCATCTGGAAGAGCTGCTATTATTACATTTCATTCGATTGAAGACAGAATGGTGAAGAATTTTTTTAAGCAAGGAAGTTTTGATGAAATACCAAATAATCCTTTTGTATCTGTAGCAAAAAACACCACATTTCGATTGATAAACAAAAAGCCATTAATTGCTACTGAAGAAGAGTTAAAAAGAAATGCAAGAAGCAGAAGTGCAAAATTGCGAATAGCAGAACGAGTATAAAGTTTAAAATATATGCCTGTTACCGAAAACAAAATAAGTATGAAAAATCCGCTCAAAGGATTTTTCAACTACGAATGGATTGTAAAGAATATCTCCTTCTTTCTTTTCCTTTCCGTACTGGCGGTATTATACATTGCAAACGGCCATAAGTCCGACAGAACTATTCGTCAGATAAATACAGTTAATTATGAATTAAAAGAACTACAGTATACATATAAAACGTTAAAAAGCGAAGTGATGTATAAAACTGAAGAAGCGCAGATAGTAAAGGCAGCAGCGCCTTTGGGTTTAAAAGTGAGTAAGGATATGCCTCAGCGAATTAATAATAGGTAATAAAAAAATGGAAGTAAAACGCGATATATTATGGAGAGTTTACCTCAGTTATATACTGGTGGTAATAGCATGTATTGCCATTTTTGGTAAAGCAGTTTATATACAACAATTTGAAGGAACCAAATGGCGTAGCATGAGTGATAGCTTGCACCAACATATTGCTGAAATTGACGCAGAACGTGGAACAATTTATAGTGAAGACGGACAAATGCTTAGCACCAGTATTCCTCAGTTCGACATTTATATTGATTTTAGGGTAGCGGCTTTGCGAGAAAAAAATGGTATAAGATTTAGAGAAAATATTGACTCATTGAGTCAGTGCCTAGCTAATTTATTTAAAGACCAAACTGCTACTGAATATAAAACCATTTTGCAACAAGGGTATAAAAACATAGATGGATACTTTTTATTAAAAAAGAAAATCTCCTTCCGAGAATATGATGAATTAAGAAGATTTCCACTTTTTAAATTAGGTAGGTATAAAAGCGGATTGATTGCGAATGAAAAAACAATTCGCCTTAACCCTTATCAAATGCTTGCTTTTAGAACCATTGGCTTAGCAAGAGATTCTAATAAAGTTGGTTTAGAAATGACTTATGATAGTTTGTTAAGAGGTAGAAACGGAAAACAAACAGTACGATCAATTGCAGGCGGAGTAGGGGTTCCAGTAGATGACACTTATATTATTGAGCCAGAAACCGGAAAAGATATTATTAGCACTATTGATGTTTTTATTCAGGATATTACTGAAACAGCTTTAATGAAAATGATGGTAAAAAATGAAGCTGATCATGGTTGTGCAATTGTTATGGAAACAAAAACGGGCAAAATAAAAGCAATTGCCAATCTTGGAAAAAGAAGTGAAGGCGCTTATTGGGAAAATTATAATTATGCAATAAGTGCTAGTGAACCTGGCTCTACTTTTAAGTTAGCAACATTAATGGCTTTATTGGAAGACAAAAAAGTAGCACTTAATCAGATAGTAACTTTAGAAAATGGTGCTTGGCGAATAGCTGGCCAAACTGTTTATGATTCTGAAGTACATAAAGAAAATGAAGTAACTGTAAAACATGCTTTTGAATTAAGTTCAAATGTTGCAATGGCAAAAATGGCGGTTGCACATTATTCAAGCAACCCACAATCATTCTTAAAGCATTTACGAAAATTAAGAATGGATACCGTTACTGGTATAGATTTAATTGGAGAAGGTAAGCCTGTGATTTATAAGCCAGGAGGCAAATATTGGGGACCTACAACACTCCCATGGATGGCTTTTGGATACAACCTTTCTATTAGTCCATTGCAAACTACCATGTTGTATAATTCAATAGCAAATAATGGCACTATGCTAAAGCCGTATTTAGTTAGTAGTGTAAAAGAAGAAGGAATATTATTGAAAGAGTTTCAACCAGTTATACTAGAACAGAATGTGTGTAGTAATGCTACATTGGTTCAATTGCAAGCTTGTTTAGAAGGCGTTTGTACTGGAGGAACTGCAAGAGAATTGTTTAAAGATGCACCTTACAAGGTTGCCGGAAAAACAGGTACAGCTCTGGTTGCAGACGGTAATAGAGGATATGCCAATAAAATATATCAATCTTCTTTTGCCGGTTATTTTCCTGCTGATAATCCTCAATATACATGTGTTGTTGTGATAAAAAATAAACCTTTCGCACCAGTATTTTATGGTGCCTCTGTTGCTGGTCCGGTTTTTAAAGAAATTGCTGATCGCTTATACAGTACTTATTTGAGGGGCTCAAAAACCAATTTGGTGAACGTTAAAAAAATGGACAGTATCTCCTACCAATACAATGGTTATAAATCTGACATCACTTTTTTATCTCAACAATTGAAAATAAATTATAAAGATTCAACAGGAAGAGCAGACCAATGGAGTAGCATACAAAATACTAGTGCATCAATTGTACTTCAGAAGAAGCCAGTAGACGACAAATTGATGCCACTATTAAAAGGACTCGGACTTAAAGATGCAGTATATCTGTGTGAAGTGATAGGATTGCAAGTAAATGTAAAAGGTAAGGGAAGAGTTGCAGAGCAATCTATTTTACCAGGTCAATTTATTGCAAGAGGACAACAAATTTTTTTATCACTGAATTGATTT
>JAYTXG010000351.1:0-6237 GCA_043743375.1 Sphingobacteriia bacterium | reverse complement strand
GGGGAAGAGATTATTGACTTAATTGTAAAGCATATCAATAAAAATTGTCCGTTAGGTGCAACAGTTTCCTACAAATTTAAACCTGGATATGCTAGTCCAAATATTACTCCATCAAATACAAAAGAGTTTAAATATGTTTCAGATGCTTTGTATAAAATTTACAACAAAGAACCTTTGAAACTAAGCACTGGTGGTACTGGTGGTGCTATGATTTCTTTTAAAGAGGTTTTAGGCGTGTATGCTTACTCGATGGGTTTTTTACAGTCCGATGAAAAATGGCATGCTTCTAATGAGTTTTTAAGGGTATCGAGTATTCGTAAAGGGCAATTGGTTTACTGCTATTTTTTACAGCATGTTGCAGATGAAGAGAGTAAAGAAAAAATGCAAATTAAAATGAATTAAATAGTTGTATGAAAAAAAATAATTTTTTAGTTGGCTCAATTTTATTTCTGGTATTTGTAGTTTGTAATTCTTCTGCTCAGGATAAACAATTCAAAGCTTTACTTATTACTAAAACTGCAGGTTGGCATCACGAATCTATCAACCAAGGAGTTGAAGCTATCAAAGCATTGGCAGTAAGAAATTTTTTTGATGTTCAATGGCACCAAGATGCTGTTGATATAACAGACAATTATCTTAAAAATTTTCAGGTAATTATTTTCCTAAATACAACAGGAGATATTTTTAAGGAAGAAGAACAGAAATCGATAGAACGTTTTATTCAATCTGGTAAAGGCTATGTTGGTATTCATAGTGCATCAGATACGGAATATGAATGGCCTTGGTACACTAAACTAGTTGGTAGAATGTTTCACATTCATCCTGTTATTCAAACAGCAAAAATAAATTTAACCAGTACTAAATTTCCTGGATTACAAGGATTTACTGATCGGCCTTTATGGACAGATGAGTGGTATGAATTTTTGCCAGAAACCACAACAGGATTGAACTATATTCTTTCTGTTGATGAGTCTACTTACAACCCGAAAGCCGATTGGGCTAGTAAAAATGTAAAAGGTATTGGTATGGGTAACTTCCATCCAATAGCATGGTATCATGAATTTGATGGCGGACGTTCTTTTTATACAGCTCTAGGACATGTACCCGCTATATATAGCGAACCTGCATTTTTAAACCATATTTATGCAGGTATTTATTGGGCAGCAACAGGGAAGAAATAAGCAAAATCCTATCTTTAGCGGATTGAATACAATCCTTCATAAAAGCATCATATATGAAATCGTTTACTATTGAAGCAATTAATCAAGTATTGCAAGGCGAATTGATTGGACATACAGATACCTTAATTACAGGGCCTGAACAATTGGGAATTGCCTCAAATACCCATATCAGTTTTATTGGTCATAAAAAATACCTCAAACAATGGGAAAGTTCTAAAGCTTCTGCAGCCGTAATTAATCTGGAATTCTCTTTAGAGCCTGGTGAGAACAGGGCTTTGATAAAAGTGCGGAACGCGGATTTAGCAATGGCGCAGTTGCTAGAATTATTTATACCCGACACTCCTATTTTCGACGAACCAATCCATCCAACAGCAGTAATACATGCTACCGCTAAAATAGGCAAAAACACAAAAATTGGTGCGGGTTGTTATGTTGGTGCTTATGCAGAAATTGGTAATGATGTTACGCTCTATCCGAATGTGACTGTTTTAGATCAAACAAAAATTGGTGATCATACTATAATTTGGTCAGGTGCTGTAATTCGCGAAAGATGTGTGGTTGGACACCATTGCATTCTCCATTCGAATGCTACAATTGGAGCAGATGGTTTTGGATTCAGACCTAGTGCGGATGGAGGGGGTGTGGTGAAGATTCCACATATTGGTAATGTGGTGTTAGGTAATTATGTAGAAGTTGGTTCTTGTACTTGTATTGACAGGGCAAAATTCAGTTCTACAATAATTGGAGACGGTACCAAGCTAGATAATTTGGTACAGATTGGTCATAATAGCAAGACAGGCCGTTCATGCCTAATGGCGGGCAGTAGCGGACTTGCGGGCTCCGTAACTATTGGCGATGGTGTAATTATAGGAGGAGGCGTTTGCGTATCCGATCACGTTACTGTTGGTAATGGTGTAATGATTGGTGGCATGAGCGGTGTTATTAATGATGTGGAAGATGGTAAAAAAATATTGGGCTATCCCGCAGTGGACGCAAGGGATTGTTTGAGACAATGGGCGTTCCTAAGAAAATCCATCAAAGTAGCTAAATAAAATGCACACCTATAAAATCTATTTTATGAAACGTATACTTGCTAAACTTTTATTCATTGCTATTTTTAGTTTGCCTTTTTTTGCCAACGCTTCCTCTCCTTCTAAAGACGGTGAATTTTATCAGATTACTGTTTATCATTTTGCGAATATTGCACAACAAAATAAAATAGAACAATACCTCAAAGATGCATACCTGCCTGCACTTCAGCGGCAGGGATTAAAATTAATCGGCGTATTTACCAATATTGCCAATGATACTTTGGCCGATAAAAGATTGTATGTTATTTATCCGATTAAATCTTTGCAACAGGTTATTGATCTTGCTAGCAAGTTGGAGAAGGATATTGTATACGAATCAAACGGAAAATCATATTTAGATGCCGACTTCAAAAATCCGCCCTACAGCAGGATGGAAAAAATATTACTCAAGTCTTTCCCACTTGCTCCTTTTTTAAATCTGCCTAAATTAACTAGCCCTAAATCTGAAAGGGTTTATGAATTACGTAGTTATGAAAGTGCCACAGAAAAAATTCACCAAAACAAAGTTCAAATGTTTAATGAAGGTGGAGAGATTGACTTATTTAAACAATTAAATTTTAACGCCATTTTTTATGCATCTGTAATTGTAGGAAGCCACATGCCCAATCTAATGTATATGACCAGCTTCGAAAATAAGGCAGACCGTGATGCACATTGGAAAATATTTGGCGAATCACCGATTTGGAATAAAATAAAGTCGCTTCCAGAATACCAAAATAATGTTTCAAAAAATGAACAGAACTTTTTACGTGCTACTGACTATTCAAATTGGTAATTACATTCTTTCTCTACGAATTATTTAATATAGGCCTGTAGGAAAATAGGATAATATTTTAATTAAGAATTTGAACTTCAATTAGTCCGTTAATTCAATGTAAAACAAATCTTCTACTTGATCAGCTAGTTTTTTAGCAATTTTTATAGCCAATAATACCGATGGTATATATCTTCCCGATTCTATAGAAATTATTGTTTGGCGCGATACATTAACTAATTCTGCTAGCTGAATTTGAGTATACCCTTTTTTAACTCGCTCATTCTTCACAATATTTTTCATCTCTATTTTTTATGCTAATATGAAGAATGTAGTTAAATCGACTAACAAAAGAAAACCAAAAAATAAAAAGGACAAATACAAAAAACAACATCATTCCTTCTTTACCTGGCTCTTTATAAAGTAGCATCACTAAAAAACCTATTATTAAAATAACTATTTGAATAAATGCAGCAAATTGCAAACTGTCTAACCTAGTTTTTTGTATCATTTCGTCCTCCATCTTTTCTTTAGAAAAGCCTAGAAAATAAATTCCAGTAAGAAATGTAAAAAATGATGCAATTGCAATGAACACATTAATTGGATGAATAGTTGGACTATTTTCATTTAAAAAAAGCAATAATAACTTTGTAACTAGGTTTATTTGCATTGTTACCCAAAGTGTAAAACCCAATGGGATCATAAGAATTCCATATTTTTTAAACCTGTGTGGTAGTAAAAAGTTCATAAAATATAATTTTAATGATAATTCAAATGTAAAGTAAACTTTACATACAAAAACGTTAAAATTAAAAATTATTTTATGATTTTATTACTTTAAATATTTATCGAACCAATCTACAAATTGTTTCATCTCTGGCTGCATATCATTAGCGTTATGTGCGCCCCCTTTTTTAATTATAAAGTTATTGGATACACCTGCATCTTTTAATTTTTCTATAAATGATATCGATTGTTGCAACGGTACTGTTAAGTCTGCTGTTCCATGAATAATAAATGTTGGCGGATCATCTGAACTTATTGCATAAATAGGTGAAATTGCTCTGGCTATTTTGTTTCTTGCACTAGTATCGGTTATCGATTTTAATTCCATAGTAGATTGATCTAATTCTTTAAAATCTAAAGCACCATATATTTTATTAGTTAATAAAATTGATTTAATATTTACAAATGAAATGCCTGGCCCACCCCAATTCAATACATCTGTTGGAGGAAATAATACAGTAACTGCTTGTACCCTAGCCGATACTCTATCAATAGGATCGATTGCTTTAGGATTAATATTTTCATCTGCAGTAGCAACCGCTAATGAAAGATGCCCTCCCGCTGAACTTCCTTCTATACCTATATGATCCGGATCAATTTTTAATGCTGTTGCATAGTATCGAACATAACGAACTGCTCTTTTAATATCATCAATTTGATTAAGTATGGAATACCTAGGGTTTGATCCAATTATTACTAAAAAAACAGTATACCCTCTTTCGAGATACATAGTAGAAGGGCGAATAGAATATTCTGCACTCTGGTACGACGAATACCATGATCCTGCAATTACCCTGATGATGGCTTTACCATTTGATTTAAAAGAGGGATTTAATTGCAACATGGTAAGAGCTAGCCCATCTTTTCTACCATAAATAATTTCTTTATTAGGATAATTACTTGCTGCTTTGTTGGTGATTTTCTCAGTTAATGGAATCCACCTAACATCAGATTGAATAGCAATAAAATTACTATTTACTTTTAAAAAAGTTAAATCACCTTGAGAAATAGCAGTAGATTTTGGTAACCAGTTTAGTAAATAAAAAGCACTATCTGCAACATTGCTCAAACTCCATGCTCCTGCTCCTCGCAAAACGGCATCTATATTTGGTTCCTTGGCTTGTAGTTTTATACCAGATGTATAAGCAGATGCTGCTTTAGCATAATTTTTATCTTTGTATAAATCGTTGGCTTTTGCATACCACTCATCTGCAGTTTGCGCAACAATAAATTTACCAACTATTAACATCAAAACGAGAAAAAAACTACTTTTTAAAAATTGCATATTTTATAATTAATGTTTAATATACTAACATTCGCTTAATCCCAATGGAACTTGAATAGCCAATCCGCCATCTGCTGTTTCTTTGTATTTGCTATTCATATCCAAAGCTGTATTCCACATTGTTGCAATAACTTTATCTAAACTTACCAATGCGAAATCTGGTGAACTTTGCAATGCTAATTGTGATGCTGTAATTGCTTTAATTGCACCCATTGTATTTCGTTCGATGCAAGGAATTTGTACTAGTCCACCTATCGGATCACAGGTTAATCCTAAATGATGTTCCATAGCAATTTCAGCTGCCATTAATACCTGCCGCTGTGTGCCACCTAAACAATCAGTTAAAGCTGCAGCTGCCATAGCGGAAGAAACCCCAATTTCAGCTTGGCAACCACCCATTGCTGCAGAAATAGTTGCACCTTTTTTGAAGATACTTCCAATTTCAGAAGCTGTTAAAAGAAATTGGATAATTTTTTCTTCTGTTACCTCTTTGCAAAATGCAAGATAATATTGAAGTACTGCAGGAATAACGCCTGCAGCTCCATTAGTTGGCGCTGTAACCACTCTTCCGAACGATGCGTTTTCTTCATTTACTGCTAATGCAAAACAACTTACCCAGTCAAGAATATACTGAAAACTTCCGCCACCGTTTTTAATACATTCTATCCATTCTTCGTAGTTGGAATATGACTGATTGTTAATGAGTTTTTTATTTAAGTCAAATGCCCTTCTTCTTACTTGTAAACCACCTGGTAATACGCCTTGTTTATGGCAACCTCTAAATGTACATTCCTTCATGGTTTGCCAAATTTGCAGTACGCCTTCTTTAGTTGATTGTTCCGATTGCCAAGCAGTTTCATTTTCTAAAACTACTTCATGAATGGCCATTCCAGTTTTCATACACCAATGTAAAAGATCATCTGCTGTATTTATTGGAAATGGTAAATCAACTTGTTCTTTACCTCCACCTGTCTCTCCTTCTTTTACCACAAATCCTCCGCCTATAGAAAAGAATGTTTCACTCCAATTTTCGCCATTTTTTGTTTCTATTAAAAAAGAAAGTCCATTCGGATGAAATGGCATTGATTCTTTATATAAAAATTGAATATTATTTTTTATATTAAATGGGATACTTACTTG
>JAYTXG010000350.1:0-3914 GCA_043743375.1 Sphingobacteriia bacterium | reverse complement strand
TTATCCGATAGATAATTTCATTGCAGAGCAGATGAAATATGTTGATCTCCGAAATTTTAAAATTCAAAAAACAATAGATAGTGGGTTACTAAAAAATAGTAACCCAATTGATAAAGAAACATTTTTAGTAGCTGCTTCAAAAATTTTATCCTTATCAAAAGAATTTATAAATAATAAGCAGCTTTACAAAGAGGTTGTTTTTCAAGATTTAAGTACCGACAGCTATACAATAAATTATACTACAATAAACGCATCAATTCCTTTACAAAGAATAGATATTTTACTAAGCGAGCAAACAAAAATGGTTAAGCGAGTATTAATACGCAAAGTGAGTGAAGCCAATGGAATAATTACCACTCAACAAATTAATTGGGAAACAGATCATCAATTTCAGGTTATTATTTCAAAAGAAATTGCCAATAAAATTAGTACCGTATCAACTTCAATAAGTTGGAATAAACCTATAAATTAATGACGCAGGAATCATTTCAACAAATTTCGCATACAATTCCTGTGAATCCAGGCATTTATAAATATTTTAATGTCGAAGGTGTTTTAATATATGTTGGCAAGGCTAAGAATTTAAGAAAAAGAGTGAGTTCTTACTTTAATAAAAATTTTGTTGGATATAAAACACATGAACTAGTTCAACGCATAAATCTTATTGAGTTTACAATTGTTGATTCGGAACATGATGCTTTTTTATTAGAAAATGCCTTAATAAAAGAATATCAACCCAAATACAATATCAATTTAAAAGACGATAAAACTTATCCATTTATCGTAATTAAAAAAGAAACATTTCCAAGGATTTTTTTAACTCGAAGAAAAATAAATGATGGATCGGAATACCTTGGTCCATTTACAGACCCTAAAATTGTAAAAGAGCTAATTACTTTTGTAAAACAATATATTCCTTTGCGCAACTGCAAACTAAATTTATCTGATTATAATATCAAAAAGGAAAAATTTAAAGTTTGCTTAGAATATCATTTAGGAAATTGCAAAGGTCCTTGTGAAGGATTGCAAGATGCTAACAACTATCAGGAGGGTATACAATTAGTAAAAAATGTACTTAAAGGAAATGTTGGTTCAGTAATTCAGCATTTTAAAACAGTAATGCAGCAATATGTTGTTGATTTAGATTTTGAAAAAGCAGAAACAGTTAGAAAAAAAATTGAAAGCCTCGAAAACTATCAATCAAAATCTGTTGTTGTGAGTAAATACCTTACTAATTTAGATGTTTTTTCAATTTTAAAAGACGAAGATAAAGCATACGTAAATTATTTGATGGTACAGAATGGAACAATAGTTCAAACACATACAGTTCCTGTTGAAACCAAGCTCGAAGAAACAGAAGAAGAATTGCTAGTGCTGGTCATCGGCAATCTCAGAACCTTATTCAATAGTACATCTACCGAAATTGTAGTTCCCTTTTTAATTGAATATCCCGATAGTTCAATAACTATTACAGTTCCTAAAACAGGCGATAAAAAGAAGCTGATTGATCTATCTATAAAAAATGTAGCTTATTTTAAATTTGAGTTGAGAAAAAAGAAATTACTTCATCTTGAAGGCAAAACCGATTTTGAACAGAAAAAAGTATTGTACGAATTACAGCAATATTTACAATTACCTGAAGTTCCTGTTTATATTGAATGCTTTGATAATTCTAATTTTCAAGGGGCATTCCCTGTATCAGCAATGATATGTTTTAAAAATGGAGTTCCATCAAAAAACGATTATCGAAAGTTCAATGTAAAAACAGTTACAGGTATTAACGACTTTGCTACAATGAAAGAAGTGGTTTACAGACGATATAAACGCCTTAAAGAAGAAAATGCTCCGTATCCTCAATTAGTTATTATTGACGGCGGAAAGGGGCAATTAAATGCTGCATTAGAAAGCATTAATGAATTAGGTTTGAATGGAGTAACCACTTTTGTAGGATTAGCAAAAAATGAAGAGGAATTATTTTTTCAAAGCGATACAGCATCCATTAAATTACCATGGAACAGTGATTCATTAAAATTAGTTAGGCGCATTAGAGATGAAGTGCATCGCTATGGTATTGAATTTCATCGTAACCAACGATCAAAAGGTGCTTTTAAAAATGAAATGGAGCAGATATCGGGTATTGGTTCACAAACTATTGTACTGTTATTAAAGGCATTCAAATCTGTAAAAAATATTAAGGATCAGGAAGAAGCAGCTTTGGCCAATATTATTGGAATTCATCGGGCCAAAATTATAATTACCTATTTTGAAGAAACAACTAGCAAGTAAATACCTCTTTTTGTACAAGATAAAAAATGAAGGGGCCAGGATAAAAATCCAGCCCCGTTTTTAAAATCCAATATCCTATGAAAAACCAAGGCTAAGTTAAGGAAATATGATCATTTAAATATAAAACGTTTAACAAAATATTTATTACTCGTCAGTTTAAACTAATAAAGGGAGCAATAAGCTCCCTTTATTTATAAATTACCTACTAATTAGTACGACCAAAGGTCTTGTTCATAGTTCAAAATCTTTTGCTTGATATTCTCCCCCTCCAATAATTGAAATAATTTATCTTTTATCATAGCACTCAAAAATTTATCATTTGGATTACCCATTGTTGATTTGATAATATAACTAGAAAATATGCGGCTCTCAAACAATTCTTCCCAAGTCATTCGAGAAGCAAAATTTTTTGGATTATACACTTCAAACTTGCTCAAAGTTCTTCTAATATCAGGATAATACACCCAGAATAATACTTTAGGCAGTGACTTACCGGCAATCACATATTTCGCAATAGGAGCAATTCCAATAATTCGTGTAAATAATCTACTCGCTTCTTTATCAAATATTACTTGTTCCTTAATTCTAAAAGTGTATACCGAATCGGGACTAAATCTTGGTTTTTTAGTAATAACCTTTTCAACTACACCTGTTACTGGGTCAGCTGATTCAACAGTGTCAAATGCCCCAGCAGTTAATGCCATTACTTGGTTTACAGTAAGTGGAATTGTAAATCGATCATTATCTGAAGAAAATGCTACTATGCTATCATTCTTAATAGCACTTAATAGGATAGAAAAGAAACGTTGATCTCCATTATCATCCTTACCAGGATAAACAAATGACTGATTTATTTTTTCTCTTCCATCAATTTCTCTCCAAACAAAGTGACTAAATAATGCGTCATCTTCTCTAATATCTTCGTATTCTAAAGGTTTACGGTCTTTAGATTGACTTCTGTCGACAGCAAAATTATTTCTTAGTGATATCTCAGGCTTCACATCAAACCCACCTTGTATTGTGGTGTCATAAGAAATATTAACAGTACCTGAAGATGCACTTGTATTAGTAGAACTTACAACAGGTGCTGGATTGGTATTATTACCTGGCCTGTATCGAGACGAACCACTTACTGGCGCTGCGCTTGGATTTGCTTGATTCTTTATACTAGTATCTGCAGTATTAGCAGTTGCATATTTAGAAGTTGCAGTTCCTGTTTTTTTTGCAGGAGTTGTAGTTACCTGAGCTGGCGCCTTAGTTGCAGGCTTAGTAGTAGTAGCAGTTTTGTATTTGGACTGTGCTTGTAATTGTACAATTGCAAACAATGAAACACCTACTATAAATACTTTTAAAAACAACTTTTTCATACGCTTATTATTGAAGTGTAAACGAAATATTTTGATCCAACAACCTTGTACCTCCCGGGCCTTTCACTTTAATTTCGTCGATTACAACGGTAGAACCTGCCTGGCATTTATTAAGTAATGTTTTTGCTTCTGCAGAAAAATATGCACCAGTAACTTCTGCAATACCAAATCCACTTTCTTCAAAACCTCTGCCAGTACATATTAATGTGAACGCAATTACTTCATATTTTACTCCTTCAAATACAAAGTCTTTTAATTCAG
>JAYTXG010000349.1:0-5366 GCA_043743375.1 Sphingobacteriia bacterium | reverse complement strand
TAGAAAATAAATTAGTAGCACAGATTAGTGTGGATTTTAATTCCGAAAATAATTACATAAGTGCAGCAAACGAAGTGTGTAAATCAATTAGTAAGTTTGGGAAATTTGATTGGGTTGAAATATGGATTACTAACCTTAGAAAAAACGAAATGCAATTGTTTAGCCATTATGTTGCAGACCCTGAAGATAAAAAATTGTATGACTTAAACAACACAGTGAACGAATTTAAAATATCGGAAGGCTTTGCGGGTAAAGTATGGTATGAACAATCACAAATTCTTTGGGATAATATTGAAGAAAACAATGATTTTGTAAGAATTGATATAGCAAAAAAAATAGGGTTAAAAGCTTTGTTGGGCATCCCTTTAATTTTTAATAAGGAAGTGATAGGTGTTCTGAAGATTGGCACAAAGCAGAATGCCAATTATTTAAAAAATTATGTCAAGATATTTAAACAGTTAGAAATGTTTATTGGTTCTGAACTCAACCGAAAAAAGTTGGAAAATGACTTGAGTCGTTTGTTGATGGCTATTCCCGATATCCTTTGTTTAATAGATTTCCAGGGAAAGTTTCTAAAGATGAATCAGTCGGGATGTAGCTTGTTGGGATACAGCGAGGAAGAAATCCTATACTATAAGTTTGAAGAATTTGTTCACCCTCTGGATAAAGGCATTTTCAGTAACCAGGTCATGAGCTTGGAAAAGGAGGAAACCATCTTCAAATTTGAGATTCGCCACCTCACTAAAAATGGTGAAATTGTTTGGTTAAGTTGGTATTGTAACCCTTCCTTAAAAGAAGGCATCATCTATGCCACTGCCAAGAACATTACAGAGGAAAAGAAATTAAGGGAATTGAATCGTCAAGTGGGCAGTTTAGTCAAAATTGGAAGTTGGGAGATGGATTTAGTAAGTCAAAGTCTTTTTTGGTCAGACGAGGTTCATCAGTTGCATGAAACAGATTCTAAGTCATTTGCACCAAACTTGGAAACTGCCATTAATTTTTATAGAGAAGATTTTCGCCAAATTGTACGGTTAAATATTGAAAAATGTATTTCCACCAAAGAATCATTTGATTTTGAAGCTGTTTTAGTGACTGCTAAAAAGAAGGAAATGTGGGTGCGTTCCACTGGGAATGCCGAATTTATAAATGGTGTTTGCAAACGCCTTTACGGAAGTTTTCAGGATATTGATGAAAGAAAAAAAGCAGAAGAAAACATCCTCCAATCCAACGAACGTTTTGAAAAAGTAACCGAAGCTACAAATGATGCAATTTGGGATTGGGATATCGCAAATCAGACAATGCATCGCTCCCAAGCAATTGAACGTTTTTTTGGAAAAGAAGCTTCAAAATCTTTTATAGGGAGTGACTTTTGGAAAGATAATTTTCATCCTGAAGACATTGTTAAAATTCAGGATAGTACTGAAGAAGCTATTGCTAACCCCTCAACTACCCGATGGGAATTAGAATACAGAGCTTTAAATGAGCACGGAAAAATACTTTATGTAAGAGACAGGGCTTTAATCATCAGAAATAACGAAGGTAAAGCAATACGAATGGTAGGCGCTATGACCGATATTACTGAACAAAAAAAAATGACAGTAAAATTAAGTGAGCTTAACAATTCGCTTCAACAACATACACTTGAACTTATACGCTCCAATGAAGAATTGGAGCAATTTGCTTTTGTTGCCTCACATGATTTACAAGAACCGCTGAGAATGATTTCTAGTTTCATGGATTTATTGCAACGAAAATACGGGAATCAACTTGATGAAAAAGCGCATCAATATATTCATTTTGCAACTGATGGTGCTAAGAAAATGAAGCAAATTATCCTTGATTTGTTGGACTATTCTAGATCAAATAAACTAACAGAAGTGAAAGCAGCAATAGATGTGAACGAAGTGCTTTCTGAATTTAAGCAGCTAAGGAGAAAGCTTATTTCAGAAAAATCTGCTACAATTAAGAGTAATGATCTGCCAACACTAAACACATATAAAGCAGCTATCACTCAGATACTTCATTGTTTACTAGAAAATGCACTGAAGTACTCTATAGAAGGCAGGTCCCCAATAATAGAGCTTAACGCTGAAGAAAATGAAACAGCATGGAAATTTTCTGTGAAAGACAATGGGATAGGAATAGATCCTCAGTTTTATGATAAAATATTTATCATTTTTCAAAGACTCCACAACAAAGATCAGTATTCTGGTACAGGAATAGGTCTTTCTATTGCCAAAAGACATGTTGAATTTTTAGGTGGACGCATTTGGTTGGAATCTGAACCGGGAGAAGGCACAATATTTTATTTTACAATTCCTAAAAATAAATAATATGAGTAATCAAAAAACAAACCTCATCCACATTCTATTAGTGGAAGACAATGAAGGAGATATTATACTCACATTGGAAGCTTTTGAGGAATGCAAAATAAAAACAGAAATCAGCGTTGCGAAAAACGGCCAAGAAGCGCTTGATTTCATGTTTAAGAGAGGAGCATTTACCGATGTAAAAAGGCCTGATCTTATACTTTTGGATATTAACCTCCCCATATTTAATGGCCATGAAGTTTTGCAACAAATTAAGACCGATTTAAATCTCAAAAAAATACCAGTAATTATGCTCACTACCTCCTCCAATCAAAAAGACATTAGTGAAGCCTATGAACACCACTGCAACAGCTATATTAAAAAACCGCTCGATATAAGTGAATTTTTAAGTTTAGTACTAAAAATTGAGGAATTTTGGTTGGAAATAACAACATTATCAAAATAATATGACGAAGCAAATACAAAACTATTCAGAAAAGTTATCTGTTTTAGTAATTGAAGATAATCAAGGTGATTTCGTTTTAATTGAGGATTATTTATTGGAGAAATTTAAATTCATAGAAATAATACATTGCGCTAGTTTTGCAAATTCAATTAATTACCTACAAAATCATAAAGAAAATGTTTCTATAATATTGTTAGACTTGAATCTGCCAGATTTAAAGGGTACTGAACTAATTAATGGTATTATAGCACATGGTTTTAAAGTACCAATCATAGTTTTAACTGGTTATTCAGATTTGGCTATGGCCCAAACTAGTCTAAAAATTGGTGTTTATGATTACTTGGTAAAAGATGAAATAACTCCAGCTATACTTCATAAAACGATCATTTTTGCTCTAAATAGAAGTAGTTTTATTAATCAAATTGAAAAGGAAAAACATAATTACGAAAATCTTTTTAACTTTAATCCACAACCTACCTGGCTTTTAGATGCTGAATCTTTAAAAATACTAAATGCAAATATTGCAGCACAAAAAAAGTACGGCTACTCTTTAGATGATTTTTTAAAGATGTCATTCACTCAATTGCATCCCAAAGAAGAAGAAGAACTAATACAACACAAGTTAATTTCAAAAGAAAAAGTAGACAATAAAAATTACTTTACACATTTTTTAAGTGATGGCACAGAAATTCGAGTAGATATATATTTTAAGGAAATAAAAAATAGCTCAAATAGTGAAATAATTGTACAATCAAACGATGTATCTGAAACTTTAAAACGTATCCACACAATTGAAATTCAAAATGCGAAACTAAAGAATATTGCATGGACACAATCCCATGTTTTGCGTGCACCACTTGCCAGAATATTAGGAATTATAAATTTGCTTGAGACACAAACTGATAACTTTGCTGAAATTTTTACTTGGTTGAAGCTATTAAGAATTTCAACCGACGAAATGGATGATATTGTAAAAATAATTGTTGAAGAAACAAATCAAATTGAATAAAAATTATATTAAATTAAATCTTAGTTACTTTACCAATATTACATTTGAATATAATAGTTAGTACAGTAATCATCATAATAGTCTTTCTGCAATCAATAATTTATATAGAAAACAGCAGATCTAATCAACGTGATGGATTCTGCTATAAATGTAATTGAGTTCTTAACTAATCTTTTTAATACTGAAAAAACGTTTCCCGAAATTATTTTTTTTGATATACACATGCCTGAGATGAATGCCGAAATAGTTTAAGCAATTATATATAACCTATCTCCAAAGCAAACTTCATAATATCTATTTGAGAAGTTATACCTAGTTTCAAATAAATGGCATCTCTATAATTTTCTATTGTTCTTGGAGAATAATTTAATTGTTCTGCAATTTCCCGAATCGAAAAATTTTGTGTGATCAATCGTATAAATTCAAGTTCATTGTGAGTTAATTTTATTTTTCCAATAAAAGCATATTTATCCCAATTTAATTTTGTTTCAGTAGGTTTTCGAAAATATTTATTTTCTAAAAAGCCATTCTCAAGAATCTCTTTAATTGAAGCCATATAATTGAAATTTTGCTCCGATTTAGAAGCAAATCCATTGATACCAATATTAAATAAATTAATAATAGTATTTTCATTAGCCAATGCAGAAATTACCAAAATTTTGGAATTGGGGTATAGTTTTTTTATAGCTCTTGCGGTTTCCGTTCCATTCATTACTGGCATACATAAATCTAAAGCAACTATTTCTGGAACAATATTCGAACGCGCTAGATCATCCAAAAGTAATTTACCATTACTACTTAATGCAATAAGATTAAAGTTGCCATCTGCTTTAATTTCTTGAACAAAATAATCTCGCAAAAGTGTATGGTCTTCTGCTATCGCAATTATTACTTTGGACATTGATAATATGATATTTAGAACGAAATTAGGATAATTTAAAATACAACCAATAAAAACATAATAGGAAAGGGAGTATTTAAAAAAGGGTTGTTTAACCCTACTTAGTATGCATTAATAGAATGAATGTTGTATAATTATAATATTAACTACTAGTAAATATTTATACCATGCAAAAAATAAGATTTATAACAGCTTTACAAATCATCTTACTACTATATCTAGTACTAACTAGTAACAGTGTACGTGCAAAAAGCTCAAACCAAAAATTGTTTTCTGCAGACAGCTTACATAAAGGAATTAAAATAAATTAATTCAAAATGAATAACTATATCATATCGGAAAATGCACCAAAACGTTCAAATAAACTGCATTTATACAATATTTTAGACACTCATACCGAAGCTATTTTTGCTGATTTGACGAGAATGATTTCAAAATTATTAAACCTACCCATCGTTTTGATAAGCCTTGTAGATAAAGACGGGCAATGGTTCAAATCAGAAGTTGGTATTGATGTAAATGATATTCCGAACAAAGTTTCATTTTGTAGATATACTGTTATTCAAGATCAAATTTTTGAAGTTGAAAACACGCATTATGATGCGCAATTTCAAGAAAATCCATTGATAACTGGCAATGCCAAAATAGCATTTTATGCAGGCGCACCATTAACAAATAATG
>JAYTXG010000348.1:0-2473 GCA_043743375.1 Sphingobacteriia bacterium | reverse complement strand
AAAACAACAGTTGCAAGTGTTAAGTTCGGTAATCCAAAACTTAAAAAAGGTATATGGATTTTGGGAAGTTCCTTGGGGCACCATTAATCGGTATCAACGTTTAACAGGTAAATTTAATGAGCAGTTTGATGATACTAAACCAAGTATAGCAGTTGCGCTAACTACTTCTAAATTGGGCGCCCTTGCTGCATTTGAGAGTAGGAGTATGAATGATTCGAAAGGAAGGTATGGATTTTCGGGAAATAGTTTTATTGCGGCTATTGAATTTGGAACGAAACTTAAAGCAAAAAGTATTGTTACGGGAGGGCAGTCTAACGATCCTTCATCCAATCATTTTAGCGATCAGGAAGTAGGATTTATTAATGGAAAATTCAAAGACATTTTTTTCTATAAAGAAGAGGTAATGCAACATATAGAAAAGCAATATCATCCAGGAAATTAATTACTGGATGGTAAAGCTCATTGCTCCATCTTTCTCATCTTTTAATTGAACACCGAGAAGAGATAGTTCATTTCTAATTTTATCACTCGTAACAAAATCTTTTCTGTTCTTAGCTTCTTTACGAATATTAATAAGCAGTTGTAGTACACCTTCGAGTTGATTATTAGTAGACTTACTATTTTGAAAACCGAAAATATCAATAATAAAAGCGTGCATTTGTTTTTTTAACAAAGTAACCGTATCGCTGTGTAATGCAGTGGTAGCAATATGTTTATCTTTTATTGAATTAATAACTGGCACTAATTCAAACATACTAGCAATTACTTTTGCAGTATTCAAATCATCATTCATAAATTCATCAAATTCTGCAACTAGCTTATTTACTTTTTCATCGAGCATAATATCTACAGAAGAGCCACTACTTCCAATATCAGTTTGTTGCATTAACCATTCAAAAGCTTCCATCAAGCGCTTTAATGCTTTTTCGCTTCCTTGAAGTGCATCATTACCAAAATCGAGCGTGCTTCTGTATTGCGATTGTAGTATAAAAAAGCGAACAGTAGCTGGTGTGTAAGCTTGCTCCAATATTGGGTGAGTGCCACTAAATAGTTCACTTAATTTAATTACATTATTGTAGCTCTTACCCATCTTTCTACCATTGATGGTAATCATATTATTGTGTAACCAATAACGTGCAGGCATTTTATGATTGCAAACTGTACTTTGTGCAATTTCACATTCGTGGTGCGGAAATTGTAAATCCATACCACCACCATGAATATCAAATTCATCTCCAAGGTATTTAGTACTCATTGCAGAACATTCTATATGCCATCCCGGAAAACCTTCACCCCATGGGCTTTGCCAGCGCATGATGTGTTCGGCAGGTGCTTTTTTCCAAAGTGCAAAATCACTTTTATTTTTTTTCTCCTCCTGATTATCTAATTCGCGGCTACTATCTAATTGGTCATCTAAATTTCGTCCACTCAAAATTCCATAGGGCTGCCCTTTAGCTGAAAAAACAGTATTGTATTTCTCTACATCAAAATAAACCGATCCGTTTGCTTCGTAAGCATAACCATCCTGAATAATTTTTTTAATCATTTCAATTTGCTCCACTATATGTCCTGTTGCAGTTGGCTCAATGCTAGGAGGTAAATTATTAAATTGGCTCATTGCCCAGTGATAGAGGTTGGTATATTTTTGTACCAGCTCCATTGGTTCAAGTTTTTCAAGAATTGCTTTTTTACTGATTTTATCTTCGGCTTCGCGACCTTCTTCTTCAAAGTGGCCCGCATCGGTAATATTTCTTATATACCTTACTTTGTATCCAAGATGCAATAGGTAGCGGTACAATACATCGAATGTAATAAACGGACGAGCATGCCCAAGATGGCTTTCGCCACTCACTGTTGGTCCGCATACATACATGCCAACATACGGAGAATTTATTGGCTTAAATACTTCTTTTTGCCTTGTTAGTGAGTTATATACTTTAAGAGACATGAATGCGAAAGTATTTTATTTTTTCAAATGAATATCAGCCAATAGCATAATATGGTCACTTAAGGCTTCGTCGATCATATCGAACTGCTTTACTTCAAACTCATTTCCTACTAAAATATAATCTATTCTTAGCGTAGGAGCCAATGAGATAAAGGTTCTTCCGATGCCAAAATCTTTTTTCAAAAATGCATCTTGCCAATCTTGTTTGATGTTAAAATAAGTATATGAATTGGGCACATCATTAAAATCGCCACATATTAGAGAGGGGTGAGGGCTTTCTTTCAGGGCTTTTTGAACGATGTTAGTTTGAACACCTCTTTTTTGATAAGCTAGCTTCATTTTACTTATTAAACTTTTAGAGGCGGAGAAAGCATTGTTTTCAGATCCTTTTATTTTTTCAATATTTTCATAATCTCCTTTTTTAAACTTGAAGGACTGTAAATGAGTAGTAAAAATTCTGAGTGTATCAGTACCCTTTAAAATATCAATATAAATAAGGCTTTCGGCGGTAGGAAATGCTATTTT
>JAYTXG010000347.1:0-1506 GCA_043743375.1 Sphingobacteriia bacterium | reverse complement strand
AACAAAAAAACAAATTTAGATATTGATGAATCATCTGATACCTATGATGCGATTGATTGGATGATTAAAAACATTCCTAACAATAATGGAAAAGTGGGCGTTAAAGGAACATCATACCCTGGGTTTTATTCAACAATGGCTGCATTATCTAATCACCCTGCACTAAAAGCGGTTAGTCCACAAGCACCAGTAACCGAATGGTTTTTAGGAGACGATTTTCACCATAACGGAGCATTTATGATGATGGATGCATTTGCATTTTATAGCTCGTTCGGAAAACCTCGGCCAACACCAACAACCATTGGTTCAGAAGGCTTTAACTATCCTACACATGACGGATATGAATTTTATTTACGTACAGGAGCGTTACCAAATTTTACCAAACTAATGGGTGATTCTATTGCATTTTGGAAAGATTTAATGACCCATCCAAATTATGATGCATTCTGGAAAGCCCGCAACCCATCTAATTTTGTACAAAATATTTCTGCTGATATTCCTACTTTAATTGTTGGAGGCTTATTTGATGCAGAAGATTGCTATGGAGCATGGAACTTATACAAAGCCATTAATGTAAAATCGAAAAATAATAATAAAATTGTAATGGGTCCTTGGTACCATGGACAGTGGTCTAGCGGAGATGGAACAAAATTAGGAAATGTGCAATTTGAAAGCAATACAGCAGAATGGTTTTCAAAAAATATGGAATTGCCTTTCTTTAATTATTATTTAAAAGGAATTGGAGATATTACTCAAATTAAAGAAGCAAATATTTTCTTTACAGGAGCTAACAAATGGGTGCAATCTGAAAGCTGGCCTATTAAGGGCTCTGAATTAACTAAATTGTATTTACAAAATGGTGGACTACTTTCTTTAACTCCATCAAAATCTACCAACATAACTTTTTCCGAATACACTAGCGATCCAGCCAAACCAGTTCCTTATACCGAAGATGTTCTTTTTAATAGATCAAGAGAATATATGACAGATGATCAACGATTTGCAGCAAGAAGAACAGATGTGTTGGTTTACCAAACAGAAACGCTATCGGATGATATTAGTTTTGGTGGAGAATTGCTGGCTAATTTAAAAGTAAGTATCTCATCAACAGATGCCGATTTTGTAGTGAAATTAATTGATGTATTCCCCGATGATTTTAAATACGCTACTAATAACAATTATAATATGAATGGTTATCAAATGTTGGTTCGTGGAGAAATTATGAGAGGTAAATTTAGAGAAAGTTTTGAAAAACCCTCATCGTTTATTCCAAATAAGCCAACATTGGTAAAATTTACCTTACCAGACATTGCCCATACATTTAAAAAGGGGCATAAAATTATGGTTCAAATTCAGAGTAGCTGGTTTCCATTGGTTGATAGAAACCCTCAACAATTTATGGACATTTATAAAGCAACAAATAAAGATTTTAAGAAAGCGGTAATTCGTATTTACAACAACGAATCATTTATTCAATTGCCTATTATAAAAAACTAATTGAAATTT
>JAYTXG010000346.1:0-1615 GCA_043743375.1 Sphingobacteriia bacterium | reverse complement strand
TCATAACTCATAATTCATAACTCATAATTCATAACTCAAATGGCATATTCAGAAAAAGTAATCGATCACTACAGTAATCCTAAGAATGTAGGAACGCTCGATAAAACAAAAAAAAATGTAGGTACCGGTTTAGTAGGCGCTCCAGAATGTGGCGACGTTATGCGTTTACAAATTGAAGTGGATGACGTTACAGGTATTATTACCGATGCTAAATTTAAAACCTTTGGATGCGGCTCTGCTATTGCTTCTTCTTCTTTGGCAACAGAGTGGTTAAAAGGCAAAACAGTTGATCAAGCAGTAACTATCGATAATATGGATTTAGTAGAAGAATTAAATCTTCCTCCTGTAAAAATCCATTGCTCCGTATTAGCGGAAGATGCAATTAAATCTGCAATCAACGACTACAGAGTTAAAAACGGTTTAGCAGAACTAGTATTTGAAGAAAGAATTCACTAATAGTTATTAGTTATAAGGCACAGTCATTAGTAACTATGATATAATGACAATGACGAATGATTAATGCCCAAAGCACAATGACAGAAAACAGTATATACGTTAGTGAAAAAGCTAAAAAGAAAGTGCATCAACTGATGGAAGCAGCAGGCGTGGTGAGCGATGATACCTATTTTCTACGAGTAGGTGTAGTGGGTGGGGGCTGTTCGGGACTGAGTTATAAATTAGACTTTGATAATGAGGTTAAGCCAATGGATCAGGTGTTTGAAGACAATGGAATTAAAGTAGTTACCGATTTAAAAAGTTTTCTATACCTCGTTAATACTGAGCTAGATTTTTCAGATGGGTTAAATGGAAAAGGGTTCTTTTTTAGCAATCCAAATGCAAGTAGAAGTTGTGGATGCGGAGAAAGTTTTGCAGTATAAAAAATAGATTGATTGATTATTAAGCCAAAGCAAATTTGTTTTGGCTTTTTTATTTGTTCCCTAATATTCCATAAAGTAAATTGAATTTTAGTGCTAAAAAGACCTAATTCATCAATAAAACTTTAGTTTTGAGTTATGTGGATGATCTGTAAAAAAGAATGGCAACAATTCTTCAGTTCTATAACTGGGTATTTGGTTTTAGGTATTTTCTTACTCATCACTGGGTTGCTTTTATTTGTATTTCCTGATTCCAGCTTATTAAATTTCGGATATGCCAACCTCAATGGCTTTTTTAATTTAATGCCATGGCTTTTGCTTTTCTTAATTCCAGGTATTACTATGAAAAGTATTGCAGAAGAAACGCGTACTGGCAGTTTCGAAATTTTAAAAACCCTACCATTAACGGCTAATGATATTGTTGTAGGAAAATTTATAGGTGTGCTATTCATCGTTTTTGCAGCTTTATTGCCAACTATTATTTATGCATTCTCCATGCAAGCATTAAGCATTACAGGTGGAATAGATATTGGTGCTACAATAGGGAGTTATGTAAGCTTATTTTTTTTAGCTGCATTATATGCGGCCATCGGAATTTTTGCAAGTAGCCTCGCTAAAAATATGTTTGCTGCATTTGCTATTGGTGCTTTTTTAGCTTTTGTTTTATTTGCCGGATTTGATGCAATTAGTAATCTTTCTTTGTTTAGTAATAGCACCAATTACTACATACAATTGTTAGG
>JAYTXG010000345.1:0-3527 GCA_043743375.1 Sphingobacteriia bacterium | reverse complement strand
AACCAATTCCAGCAATTTTTTGCTTTACAGTTGCAGCTCCTTTATAGTAAACAGTTCCACTTCCTGCAACATTTACATCCAACAAAATGTCTGCAAATACTTTTACTGTTCCTATGCCTGCTACATTCACTTTGGTATTTTCTGTTTTAAGATTAGTTGCATCGCAATCGCCAGAACCTGCAATATCAAAGCGAGCGTTTTTAGTTTCACCCGATAATATAAGCGAACCAACTCCTGCAATATTTACATCAAGGTCTGGTGTATTGATGGCTAAATTAATGTCTCCACTACCCGATAAACTGATGATTAGCTTTTCCATACCACTAAATTTATTTTTTCCAGTAATTGTTCCACTTCCAGATAATGTAATTTTAGATAATTTTGGAGTAGTTATTTTTACTTTAATAGACCGTTCACTTTTTAGATTATAATTAGATTTTTCTTTTAAAGAAACCTGATTATCACTCTCATTTATGATAATATACGGTTGTAAGTTTTCGTCTGTTTCTATCGAAACTGAAGTAGTTTCACCTTGGGTAATTTCTACATCAAAGCTCCCTTCCAGTTTTATTTTCTCGGCATTAGTTACTTTTCGATTTTCAGTTACAATTTTTCCGTTTCCGTTGATGGTTTTATATTTCCACTTACATGAAAAAAGCAGAACTGGTATCAAAAGCAGTAGAATGAGGTATCTCATATAGCTAATTTTATGCTGAAAGATAATAAAATATACAATCCATCCCTCGAGGAATTATTACAAGAAGTAAAATTCATTTAACTTCGCATCCATGACGGAAAAAATATTGATCCTCGACTTTGGCAGTCAATACACTCAGCTTATTGCAAGAGCAGTTAGAGAAGCTAATATTTATTGTGAAATCATCCCCTATCATAAAAAATTTTCAATTGATAACACCTTAAAAGGTATCATTCTTAGCGGATCGCCATTCAGCGTAAATGATGAAAATGCTCCGATAGTTCCTGTAATAGATTATTTAGCACAATTGCCTGTTTTAGGAATTTGTTATGGCGCTCAAATGACTGCGAAATTATTTGGAGGCAGGGTAGATAAATCAAACAAAAGAGAATACGGCAGAGCTTCAATGGAAATAAAAAAAGAGGATGCACTATTTAATTTAATCCCAAATAAATCTCAGGTATGGATGAGCCATAGCGACTCCATTACAATTATGCCGGAAGGATTTAGTATTTTAGCTACTACCGATAGTATTCCAGTTGCTGCTTTTAAAAAAGATACTACAAATTGTTCCCCTTTGTATGGACTACAATTTCATCCAGAAGTTTATCATTCAACTGAAGGAAAAAATATCATCAAAAACTTTTTAGTTGATATATGTAAATGTTCTCAAAGTTGGACTCCAAATTCTTTTGTTGATGAAACAATTGCAAGATTGAAAGAAGAAATTGGCGACAAACAAGTTATAATGGCACTCAGTGGCGGTGTAGATAGCACCGTTGCAGCAACATTAATTGCTAAAGCAATAGGCAATCGCTTACATGGAATTTTTGTTGATAATGGAGTATTAAGAAAAGACGAATATCAACAAGTATTAGATACCTATGAAACAATAGGGTTAAATGTAAAAGGGGTTGATGCAAAACAACTTTTTTATGATGCATTAAAAGACCAAACGGAACCAGAAGCAAAACGCAAAACAATTGGAAAATTATTCATTGATATTTTTCAGGAGGAGTCTGAAAAATTAGATAATATTTCATTTTTAGGTCAGGGCACTATTTACCCAGATGTAATAGAAAGTGTAAGTGTTCATGGGCCTTCACAAACTATTAAGAGTCACCATAATGTAGGTGGATTACCAGATACAATGCATTTGTCATTAATAGAGCCATTGCGATACCTTTTTAAAGATGAAGTAAGAAAAGTGGGCTTGGCACTAGGTATTCCTGCCGATATGATTAATAGACATCCGTTTCCTGGGCCAGGTTTAGCAATTAGAATTTTGGGAGAAGTAACTGCAGAAAAAGTAGATTTATTACAAAAGGCAGATGCAATATTTATAAATGGGTTAAAATCAAGCGGATTATACAATGAAGTTTGGCAAGCGGGTACTATATTATTACCTGTAAAAAGTGTAGGTGTAATGGGTGATGAAAGAACTTATGAATTTACTATTGCTTTAAGAGCAGTAACTTCAGTAGACGGAATGACGGCTGATTGGGCGCATTTACCTTACGATTTTTTAGCTAATATTTCGAACGAGATTATTAATAATGTTAAAGGTATCAATAGAGTTGTTTATGATATCAGTAGTAAACCACCAGCAACTATTGAATGGGAATAAGAAAATAATGAAGCGATTATACAAAATATTATTTGGATTTTTTTTGTTAGTCTATACATTTAACGCAAATGCGCAAATGAATACTAATCCTTTAAAAGTAGTAGTTTTTGCCCCAGTGTATTTAGACTCAATTTTTGAAGGAGCTAACTATAAATTGGGGAATAATAACTTATCAAAATCGATTTTACCTGGACTTGATTTTTATAATGGAATTATGCTTGCAGTTGATTCTTTAAATATGGAAAAGCAATCATTAGAAATATTATTTTTTGATACAAAAAATGGGGATGAATCAATTGAGATGATTCTCGAAAAAAATGAATTACAAAACGTTTCTTTGGTAATTGCCTCATTTAATAATCGAGCTGAAATAAAATCGATTGCTGACTTTGCACTTAACAAAAATATTCCACTTATATCTATAACATATCCGAATGATGGTGGCCTTGTAGGAAATCCATTTTTCGCATTAGTTAATCCAACTCTAATCACTCATATTGAAGCAATTTATAGATATATACATCGCGTATTTCCATCTGAAAACATTACCATCCTAAAACGAAAAGGGGCAACTGAAGATATGATTACGAATCATTTTTTAAAGATGAATAAAAACACGGCAGGACTACCTCTCAAAATAAAAACAATAGAATTAATGGATTCATTTAGTACTAATCAAGTTACTAACCAACTAGACAGTACCAAACAAAATATCATATTGTGTGCGAGTTTAAATGAATCATTTGGAAATAATTTGGTAAAAGCTACCGCTTCAAATAAAAATTATAAAACAATTATTGTTGGAATGCCCACTTGGGATGGAATAAAAGATATTGGAAAAGATGCTGAAATTATTTATACTTCGCCATATAATTACGCTAGAACTGACTATCTAGGACTGAAAATTACCAATAGTTACCGAAACAAATTTTTTGGTAGGCCCACAGATATGGTATTTAAAGGTTTTGAGGCCATGTACCATTTTGGTAAACTCTTACTTAAATATAAGAGTGATTTGATTAATCATTTATCTGATAAAGAGTTTAAACTTTTTAATGAATATGATTTTCAGCCTATAAAATTAAAAGCTACTAACTCCTTACCTGATTATTTAGAAAACAAAAAGTTGTATTTTATTAGAAAAGTAGATACTCAAATAAGATCAACTTATTAAACCCTTTTTCTTAAAGAAAATTATTCTTA
>JAYTXG010000344.1:0-2854 GCA_043743375.1 Sphingobacteriia bacterium | reverse complement strand
TCCCTTACAGATGTTCTAATTCTATTGATTAATGATTCATCACCAGCACTTACTGCAACAGCATCCTCTTTACCTTGTGATAAATATAAATTTACCGCTCCTGAAACTTCAATGCTGTTAAAGCTAGAAATTTTTCGAACTTCGGCGTTGGTATCAAATACAATATTTTTATCATTTTGAGCATTCGCAATAAAAGCAAATGACAATAAAATAAGACCGAAAAAAATCCTTTTCATATGCTCGTTTTTATTAAAACGGATAAATTAATATAAAGTTACACTAGAAGATGTAGGAAAAATCTATATTTTTGCATTGTCCTCGGGGTGCTTGATCGGAAAATTTCTGGTCTGGCTGAGAAATACCCGTAGAACCTGAACAGGGTAATGCCTGCGAAGGGAAGGTATAACACTCTTTATTCGAGTCCTCTCCTATTTGCGATCCCCCTGTTCCCATTATTTAATTTTAAACCATTTAAAAATGAAAAAAATTATGGGAACAACAGCATTTTTGCTATTTGCAATTATAATTGCTGCCCAACCAGTTAAAGCAGTTAAAGGCATTGTTATTGATGCTATAACCAAAAACCCAATTGATGGTGCAATTATTAGCACTAAACAATCTCAAACAATTACGGATGAAAAGGGCAATTTTATTTTAAAAAAGGTAACAGATGCTTCAATCACTATTTCCAGCATTGGTTACAAGTCCAATTTCTTCACAATTTCAAATGAAAATTCAGCAACTGAATTGTTTCAATTAATTCAAATTCCATTATTTCTTCAACCCCTAGAAGTAAAAGCTATTCGCGCTTCTGAAAAAGCTCCATTTACAAAAACCAATATTGATAAAAAAGAAATAGCTAAACAGAATTTAGCCCAGGATATTCCTTTTTTACTCAACCAAACACCATCAGTTGTTATCAACTCTGATGCAGGAAATGGAGTTGGATATACTGCCATTAGAATTAGAGGAACAGATGCAACGCGTATTAATGTTACACTCAATGGTATTCCTTATAATGATGCAGAAAGTATGGGGACTTACTTTGTGGACTTACCCGACTTTTCGTCCTCCGTTAATAGCATTCAAATACAAAGAGGCGTAGGAACTTCTTCTAATGGTGCTGGTGCATTTGGAGCCACTTTAAACATGTCAACCAATGAGTTTAATGAAAATTCATATGTAGAGTTAAACAATAGTTTTGGCTCATTTAATACTTTTAAAAATACCATCAAAGCTGGTACTGGTTTGCTTGGAAAGCATTTTACGGTTGATGCAAGGCTCAGTAGTATTAGAAGCGATGGATATGTAGATAGAGCGTCTAGCAATTTGAAGTCTTTCTACCTTAGCAGTGCTTATATTAATCAAAAAACATCTTTGAGATTAAACATTTTTTCTGGGCATGAAAAAACGTACCAATCATGGTATGGAATAGATGCAGCAACGCTGTCATCAAATAGAACATTTAACCCAGCAGGAACAGAAAAAACAGATGCCCCATATAATAATCAAACGGATAATTACACCCAAACTCATTATCAACTCTTTTTAAACCATGCCATCAATGCTAGATGGTCACTTAACACTGCGATATTTTTAACAAGAGGTAAGGGATATTATGAGGAATATAAAGCCGATCAAAAATATTCAAATTATGGATTATCCAATGTTACTAGTGGCGGAATTACTTACACAAAAACAGATTTAGTAAGGCAAAGATGGTTAGATAATTATTTTTATGGACAAATTGCATCTTTTCAATATAAAACCAGAAAAGATGAAATAACTATTGGGGGAGGATGGACAAAATATGAAGGTAAACATTACGGAAATATAACTTGGTTAAAAACAGGAACTGCACCACTCGATTATAAATATTATAATTATCCAGCCAACAAAACGGATGTTAATGTATTTACGAAATGGCAGCATCAGTTAGCAAAAAATTTAACTTCGTTCATCGACCTACAATATAGAAATGTGTCTCATAAATTAAATGGTTTTGAAACTAATCCTACACTTCAGATTTCAAGAAATTTTAATTTTATCAACCCAAAAGCCGGACTTAGCTATAACAATAATGGTTGGCAAACATATCTGAGCTTTGCAATAGCTAATAAAGAACCTAATAGAGAGGATTTTGAAGCAAGTTTAATAACTCAACCAATACATGAAACATTGCAGGATTGGGAGTTTGGAACAGAAAAGAAAACATCCACTTACTCTTATGGCGCTACTTTTTATTATATGAATTACATCAATCAATTGGTGCTTACTGGCAAGATTAATGATGTTGGAGCTTATACCAGAACCAATATTCCATCTAGTTATCGTATGGGTATTGAATTGCAAGGAACTGCAAAAATTACGCAATGGGTAAATGTTGCAGGAAATATTACTATAAGCAAGAATAAGATTAAATCGTTTATAGAATTTATAGACAATTACGATAATGGATTACAGAATAAAGTGCAACACGAAAACAAAGACATTTCATTTTCATCTAATCTGATTAGTAGTTTAACATTAAATTTTATTCCAATAAAAAATGCTGAAATTAGCTTGCTCAATAAATATGTTGGTAAACAGTATTTAGATAATACCCAAAATGATAGCAGGGCATTAAATGCATTTTTTGTTCAGGACCTGAGAGGAATTTATACAATAAATACAAAGCCATTTAAAGAAATTCAATTCATTTTTAAGGTAAATAATTTATTGAACAAAAAGTATGAACCAAATGGATATACGTTTAATTATATTTATGGAGGTGTTCTTACTGCTGAAAACTATTTCTATCCAATGGCAGGAACAAATTATATGATGGCGGTGAATATTAAGTTATAGGAATATT
>JAYTXG010000343.1:0-2447 GCA_043743375.1 Sphingobacteriia bacterium | reverse complement strand
GGCCCAATTCCTGAGTCAACTAACACTCAGGGGCTATTATTATATATTAGTAATTCAGCCGCAGCAGCATTAGGTTTGAAAGAAACAGGCTTTTTAGTTAACCTAGTATGTTATCCAAAATAATATGAAAACATTTCTATCCTTTTTTTTAGTAGTCTTTACAATTGCTTGTTCAAGTAAACAAAGTAATTCTCAATCTGGTAGCTTATCAGCATCAGCATTTGAAAAAAAATTAACAGATACCAATGTTCAAATTTTAGATGTTAGAACTGCGGGTGAATATCAATCTGGACATTTAAAAAATGCTTTGCAAGCCGATTGGTTGGATAAAGCACAGTTTGCAGACAGGATTCAATATCTCGATAAAAATAAGCCAGTATTGGTTTATTGTGCATCTGGCGTTAGAAGTGGTCAGGCAATGCAATTAATGGCGCTGCAAGAATTTAAGCAAGTGTATAATATGGAGGGTGGCATAAGTGCTTGGAAGATAGAAGGCAAGGCGGTAGAGTCTGCAAATAATTCTCCTGAATTATCAATACCTGAGTTTCAAGCGATGGTAAATAAGTCGAAAATTACTTTAGTTGACATTGGTGCAGATTGGTGCCCTCCTTGTAAAAAAATGGAGCCTGTTTTGCAGCAACTTAAGAAAGATTTAGGTGAAACTTATTCCCTTGTAAAAGTGGATGGTGGGAATGATATATCTGTAATGAAAACACTACAATTTGTAGCTCTTCCAACATTTATCGTTTTTAAAGACGGTAAAGAAGCTTGGCGCATACAAGGAATAGTAAGTTTAGAAGAATTGAAAGCTGGAATTGCAAAATAATTTTAAGAATTAATTCTGTATCCCCTTAAAAAATCTTCAATAAGCATTCTTTTTTTTCCTTCTAATTGTAAATCAATAATGTGGATGAATCCGTCTGCACAAGCAAATTTTAATATTTTTTCCCCATCAATAATTGCAGTTCCAATAACTTGATCATGTGCCAGTATTTCTTTTTGCGATTTAAATATTTTTAAAATTTTACCATCTAATTTGGTAAGTGCTCCAGGAAAAATTGAAAGTCCCCTTATTTGATCATGTATATGCGAAGCTGATTCATTCCAATTGATTTCGCAATCTTTAGTAAATAATTTGGGGGCATGTTTTGGCTCAGTAATTGACAATAATTGTGGTTTTTCCCTAATACTACCAGCTATTAATTCTTGAATGGTCTTAACCAATAAGTTTGCACCGATTATTTTCATTCGATCATGCACTTCAGTAGCAGTTTCATCATCGCCAATGGCAAATTTATCTTGCAATAAAATATCTCCAGTATCAATTTCGTGTTTTAATTTAAATGTGGTTACACCAGTTTCTTTTTCACCATTCATCACTGCCCAATTTATTGGTGCAGCACCTCTGTAATCTGGTAATAGAGATCCATGAACGTTTATAGTGCCCATTGTAGGCATATTCCATACTATTACTGGTAACATTCTAAAAGCAACAACAATTTGTAAATCGGCTTTTAAGTTTTGTAAGTCATCAATAAATGTAGGATCCTTTAATTTTTCTGGTTGAAGAATATTTAGTCCTTTGTAAACTGCATATTTTTTTACTGCACTTTCTGTTAGTTTCATTCCTCTGCCTGCTGGCTTATCTGGTGCAGTAACCACTCCTACAATGTTAAATGCTCCATTAACTAATGCATCTAATGATGCAACAGCAAATTCTGGTGTACCCATAAATACAATTCGTAAATCCTTCATAATTCTATCAAATACCTTTAAAAATCTTTATACAATAAATATTTTTTTCTAATTATTTTAAACTCATTCAGCTTAGGTTGCCAGCTATCCCTAATTTCTGCACTTGTTTTACCCGCTATTAATTGCTCCCTCAATTCATTGCTCCCAGCTAGTTTATTAAAAAAATAGTCCTTTGCATTGCCAGATTTTGGTTGTAAAAAAAAGCTATCTTTCTGTGGAAATAATTGATATGCTTTTACTAAATAATTTATATTAATTTGATTCTTCAATTTTTTTGATACTGTATATCCTTCATCGTATAAATTCCAGCCATAACATAACTGGTTTTTTAATTTGGGTTCTTTCGCTCCATCTCTACTAATTGGCGTAAACGCATATAATTGGTTAGATAGGGTAGGGTGCCCAAAAATACTGAAAGGATGCTCAGTTCCTCTACCTTCACTTAACACTGTTCCCTCAAAATAACATGTACTTCCATATAAATAAATAGCAGACATATCTGGTAAGTTTGGTGATGGCTTTATTGGCAATATATATTTGCTTTGGTGCGTATAATTAGCACACTTAATAATTTGAAAATGAAATGTAGTGTCTTTTGAATTATTTGCTTTTGGTGTTAACCATTTTTCACCTGCAATCATCATTGCATATTCACCAATAGTCATTCCATAAACAACTGGAACTGGTTGCAT
>JAYTXG010000342.1:0-5317 GCA_043743375.1 Sphingobacteriia bacterium | reverse complement strand
AGAATTAGTAGATAAGCATGCTGCTTTACCTAAAGATATTCACTGGCATTTTATTGGACATTTACAAAGTAATAAAGTAAAATACATTGCTCCATTTGTACACCTTATACATGGAGTTGATAGTTTAAAATTATTACTAGAAATTAATAAACAAGGAGTTAAGCACAATCGAATTATAAATTGTTTACTTCAAATTCATATTGCTCAGGAAGAAACCAAGTTCGGATTAGATGAAACAGAACTAGTAGCAATAAAAGATATAGTTGAAAGCCTAGCCAATGTTCGTATTTGCGGAATGATGGGTATGGCTTCGTTTACTGAAAATGCAAATAAAGTAATTACGGAATTTACATATTTAAAACAATTGTTCGATCAATATGAACAAAATTTGAACAGCCATGGGGGATGGGATACGCTATCAATGGGAATGAGTGGCGATTATCCACTTGCTATCAAATGCGGAAGCAATATGGTTCGTATTGGTAGTTTATTATTTGGTGCAAGAAATTATACAGAATAAAAAAGCGAATCAAATGATCCGCTTTTATTTTTTATTTTAAGGTTTCGTATAACCAACTGTAAAATTCTCTTTGCCAAACCAACGCATTTTGGGCACTTAATACCCAATGGTTTTCTTCAGGCAAATAGAGTAACTTACTTTTAATTCCTTTAAGCTGAGCAGCCTGAAATGCTTGTAACCCTTGTTCAATTGGTACACGGTAATCTTTGCCTCCTTGAACAATCATTATCGGTGTATTCCATTTTGAAACAAAATTACTCGGGTTAAATTGATTGTATGTTTTTTGAGCTGCTTTATTATTTTTTTCCCAATATGGGCCACCATAATCAAAGTTTACAAACCATATTTCTTCTGTTGTGCCATACATACTTTTTGTATCAAAAATACCATCATGTGCAATGAATGTTTTGAATCGATTGTTATGAATACCTGCTAAATAAAATGCAGAATAACCACCATAACTAGCACCTACACATCCTAATCTTTTCTTATCTACATAAGAAGCTTTGCTCACTGCATCTATTGCAGATAAATAATCTTTCATTACTTGTCCGCCATGATCTTTACTAATTTGTTCGTTCCATTTTGTTCCATGGCCTGGCATACCTCTTCTATTTGGAGCAACAACAATATATCCTTTTGATGCCATTAACTGAAGATTCCATCGGAAAGAGTAAAATTGTGTAAGTGGACTTTGAGGGCCACCCTGACAAAGCAAAAGCGTTGGGTATTTTTTAGTTGAATCAAAATCAGGAGGATATACTACCCAAACTAACATCTTTTTATTGTCGGTAGTTGTTACCCATTTTCTTTCTGATTTTACCATCCCAATTGAATTGTAGAACGCATCATTAACATGTGTTAATTGTTTCATTGCACCTGAAACTATATCAACATTGAATAATTCAGCAGCATGATTAAAATCGGTTCTTGAGACGATTAAAGTCTGATTAAATTGCCCAACTATTCCAGTAATATCGTAATCGCCCTTTGTAATCTGGCGAACAGCTGGCATTATTTTACTCATACCAACATTTGCAACACAAAATAATTGAAGTGTTCCATTGATAGGAGCCCAGAAAAATAATTGCTTGCCATCATCACTCCATTTAAATCCTTCTACATGAATTTCATCTCTGCTTGCTGTAAGATTAACTTTGGCACCATTTTTTAAAAGTAGAATAAGGTCTTGTTTATCTGCTTCATATCCATCTCTTTTCATTTGTAAATAAGCCAATTCTCCAGCTCCATTGTATTGAGGAGCTAAATCATATCCTTTATTTGCTTCCGTTAAGTTTTTAGTAATACCTTTTTCAATGTCAAATTCATATATGTCTGTATTGGTGCTGATTGCAAAAGCTGTTCCATATTTTTTCTTAGCTACATACAAAACTTTTTTGCTATCTGGATTCCAAATAAAATCTTCATCGCCACCAAAAGGTTGTTGTGGGCAATCGTAAGCTTCTCCCACCATAATATCTTTTGGTTCCCCTGTTTTGCCATTGTTAATTGGAGCAACAAATACATGAGAAAATTTCCCATCTTCCCAAGTATCCCAATGTCGATAATTTAAAGAAGTATAAATTAAAGCATTCGATTTAGGAAGATCATTATAGAAATCTGTACCAGAAACATTATTGATTTTTATTTCTGCACTACTTATTAAATACTTTCCATCAGCAGAAATACGGTCGTTGTTTAATAAGTCACTTGTTTCTGTAATTTCCACTGCATTACCTCCAGTAATAGGTATTTTATATTTTTTTCGAACCGATTTATTTAATTGTAAATCGGGAATCGCAACACTAAACACTACAAACTTTTTATCATTACTGATACCTAATGCAGATACTCGCCCTAGTTGCCAAAGGTTTTCAGCAGTTAACCTGTTTTGAGCGTTACAAATTAAAGTAACAATTAAACAACTCCAGATAATTATTGTTTTTTTCATAAAATTATTTTTTAGCATAATCAAGTACCAATTGGCAAAATGCGCTAACACCAACGTCTAATTTAGAATCATTAATATAAAAATCAGGTGTATGATGATCGGGGGCAGACTCAAAATTGGGAAATTTAGGATCTCTTGCTCCTAAATAGAAAAAGAATGCAGGGGCTTTTTTTCCGAAGTAGGAAAAGTCTTCTGCTCCAGTTACCCATTCTGTTAGCAATACATTATTAACACCTCCAGAAGCTTTTTGTAAACTTGGTAATGACTTAGCTACCAAGGCAGGATCATTATAAGTAACCAACGTTTTTTCATCAATCGTTACTTCTGCTATTGCTCCATTTGCTTCAGCAATACTTTTGGCAATTTGTTGAATTCTTTTATGTGTTAGTATTTTTGACTTTTCATCGAGTGTGCGAATAGTGCCTTCTAACAAAGCTTCTTCGGGTATAATATTTGAACGAACGCCAGCAGTAATTTTACCAACAGAAACAATTACAGGAGCTTTGGTAATATCAATATTTCTACTCACAATAGTTTGCAATGCTTGGATAATTTCGGCACTAACCACAATTGGGTCGATAGAGTTCCAAGGATAAGCACCATGGCTCTGTTTACCTTTTACTTTTATAGTAAACCAATCAGATGATGCCATAAATGATGCAGGTTTATAATAAATTTTACCCAAATCGTATTTCGATTCTATATGAATCCCAAACACTGCATCAACTTTAGGATTATCCATTGCGCCTTCTTTAATCATTAAAGCAGCACCACCTTCTTCCCCTTCAGGTGGACCTTCTTCGGCAGGTTGAAATAGGAAAACTACTGTTCCACTGATATCATTTTTTATTTTGCTCAATACTTCTGCGGCACCTAATAGCATGGCTGTATGAGAATCATGACCACATGCATGCATTACAGAAACTGTGGCACCATTGTATTTAGTTTTAGCTTTAGAAGCAAATGAAAGACTATTTTTTTCTTCAACAGGCAATGCATCTATATCTGCCCTAAGAGCAACTACTGGTCCGGGTTTACCACCTTTTAAAACACCTACTACACCTGTTTTAGCAACGATACGTGTATTGATACCAAAGCTTTTTAAAGTTTCTTCAATTTTTTTACAGGTATTAAATTCTCGATTACCTAGTTCAGGATTCTCATGAAAGTACCTACGCCAACTAATAACTTTAGTGTTTTCTTCCTTTATTAATTGATCGAGGTTTGAGGAAATATTTTGTGTAAAACCTGCAGAAGTGACCGTTAACAACAAAAATGACGATAAAATTTTAAACATAGTTGCATTTTATACTGAAACAGGAAGATACAGATAAATGTAAAACTAAATCATAAACTTACAATTGAATCTATACTAAACTCACAATTTAGAACCTACCTTAGATGTATGAAAAAAATAGCCATCAATCTAACATTTGCATTATTAACTTTTATTACAATAAACGTTAATGCAAGCAGCTCAGAGAATACTAGTACAAAATCTGCAACAACAGAACCTACTAGTTCAGTAATTAACGATGTAGTAGTGCAGGATGCAATGCTACAATTCAAAAGTTTATCAAGAGTAGAAAAAAAAGAAAAATACGCAGAAGTTAAAAAATTGATGAAGGAGTATAAAGTACAGAAGGCAAATGGTCAAGCAAGTACCAACACCATTTTATTGGTCATTTTAGCTCTTTTACTTCCTCCCTTAGCTGTTTACTTGCATGAAGGAGAATTCAACACTAAATTTTGGCTAGATCTTTTATTAACTTTATTGTTCTTTATACCTGGTGTAATTTATGCATTGATTGTTGTGTTATAACTTATCAATGTTCACCAAATATATCGCGTAAAGTATTTGAAATTTCGCCCAACGTACAATTATTTTCTACCGCAGATATAACAAAAGGCATCAGATTATTGGTGCCTTTTGCAGTTTCGGCAATCGCCAATAAGCAAGCATTAGCTTTATGTTGATCTCTTTTTAATTTTAAATCTACTAACTTATTTGATTGAATTATTCTGATGCTATCGTCAATTTTAAATCCTGGAATAGGCATTTCTTTATCAATTGTAAATTGGTTTACCCCTACAATTATTTTTTCGCCACTCTCAATATTTCGTTGATATTCATAAGCACTTCGAGCAATTTCTTCCTGCATAAACCCTTCTTCAATTGCCGATACACTTCCACCCATTGCATCAATTTTTGCTACTAAGTCCCATGCTTTTTGTTCAACTTCATTAGTTAAAGATTCAATGAAATAGCTTCCAGCCAAAGGGTCTACGGTTTCAGCAACTCCACTTTCGAATGCAACAATTTGTTGAGTTCTTAAAGCTATACGAGCAGCTTCTTCAGTTGGCAAACTCAACGCTTCGTCGTATCCATTGGTATGCAAACTTTGTGTTCCTCCTAAAACTGCTGCCAAAGTTTGTATAGTTACCCTGCTGATGTTATTCAGCGGTTGTTGAGCAGTTAAGGTTGCGCCACCAGTTTGTGTATGAAAGCGAAGCATCATCGACTTTTCATCTTTTGCACCTAATTCTTTCATAATTATAGCCCACATTTTTCTGGCAGCCCTGAATTTAGCAATTTCTTCAAATAAATTATTGTGTGCGTTAAAGAAAAAGGAGAGTCGTTTACCAAAAACATCAATATCCAAACCCTTTGCTAGTGCTGCTTTCACATATGCTTTACCATTGCTTAAAGTAAATGCAATTTCTTGTACTGCTGTACTTCCAGCTTCGCGGATATGATAACCAGAAATAGAAATAGTATTCCATTTTGGCACATTAGTACTACACCATTCAAACACATCTGTAATAATGCGCATAGATGGTTTAGG
>JAYTXG010000341.1:0-4835 GCA_043743375.1 Sphingobacteriia bacterium | reverse complement strand
TTAGCAAAAGATTTAGATAATTTTTTGCATCGTAATCCAACTACTGCCGAAGCATTGCGAAAGCGAATTGATCAAAATGAAAGAGAAAGAAAAGAATTAGCCGGCATAAAAAAATTGGCCAATGAAAGAGCAAAAAAAGCCAATTTACACAATAAAAAATTGCGCGATTGTAGAACTCATTTAAATGACGAGTTGCCAGCAAAAAATAGAGAAGTGTTTATCGTAGCACAAAAAAACAGTACCATATTTATTACAGAAGGGGATAGTGCAAGTGGAAGTATTACCAAATCACGAAATGTAGATACGCAAGCTGTATTTAGTTTGAGAGGTAAGCCATTGAACTCTTTCGGGGAAACCAAAAAAGTAGTGTACCAAAATGAAGAGTTTAATTTATTGCAACATGCGTTGAATATAGAAGACGGGCTAGATGGTCTGCGTTACAATAATATTGTGATAGCAACCGATGCAGATGTAGATGGAATGCATATCAGGTTGTTGTTGATGACTTTTTTCTTGCAATTTTTTCCAGATCTTGTAAAAAAGGGACATGTTTATATTTTAGAAACACCTTTGTTTAGGGTAAGAAATAAACAAGAAACTATATACTGTTATGATGAGACGGAGAAACAAGCAGCAGTAAAAAAATTAGGTAATAAGCCAGAAATTACTCGATTTAAAGGGTTGGGTGAAATATCGCCAGATGAATTTGGAAGATTTATTGGAAGGGATATTCGTTTGCAACCTGTAATTCTTGAACAAGGAGATCATATTCAAGATTTGTTACAATATTATATGGGTAAGAATACCATGGAAAGGCAGGAGTTTATTATTAATAATTTAAGAGTTGAATTAGATTTGGTTGAAAATTTATAATTATTAGCTATTTTATTATGATTCATATAGTTTTTGAAGAAGCCGATATACAAACACTGCAAACAGCCATTGAAATGGATGAGTTATTGCAAGGTGATATACTACTAATAAAAGATGATTATGCAGTTGGTCCGCTTACAGCTATTTTTGAAGCTGAAGGATATCAAAAAAGAAGAGATTGGTGGAAGGAAGTATTAACCAATTCGCCTTATGAAAATCAAATTGATATTGTAGATGATAAATTAACAGTGCATCAGCTAATTCAACAATTAACGGAAAATTCAGAAGAGCAAGTTTGGATTTGGATGGGACAAAATGTACATGATGTTTGCGGATATTATTGGTTGATGAGTCAGCTTAAAAGTTTTGCTGGACAAATACAAGTACTCTACTTAAACAATCTTCCTTTTTTTAATGTGAAAGGCAATATTTTTTATCCTACACATTTATACGAAATACAGCCGAAAGAGATTTTAAAGGCAAAAAAATTAGCTCGTCCAATTACATTAAGTGAGTTTGAAATTGATCCTGATGAATGGAAAAAAATTGCAGATGAGAATGCTTTGGTGCGTTTTTTAGAAGGAGGTAAAAAAATAGTTAGTAAAGAAGTTGAATTTTACGATAAGCATTTAATGAATCAAATTTCTATAGAGGCACAAAAGTTAACCAAAATAATTTCAGGCACTTTAAATAAAATGCCTGTACAAACAGGAGATGTTTTTTTAGTGTGGAGATTAACAGAGCTGGCTGCTGAAGGTAAAATAGTGATCAATGGAGATTGGAATAAAGGATGGAAGGAGATAACTGTTCAAATTCAATAATAACGAGTAGAAAATAGTGTATGGTTAAAGTAATACCAATTAGTAAAATAGGAGAGGACGAGCGTGGTGCAACGCATTATTTTGATACAGATAGAACAGGACAATTTATTATAGCTTATAGAAAAAAAGGGAGTGAAAATGGCAAGCATTATCATAAAGGAACAGCTGTAACTAAAAATCCAGAGATCATCATCATCATGCAAGGAGAAGTAACCATTAATTGGCATGATATGAGGTCGGACAAAAAAGGGATAGAGAAAATTGAAGCACCTGCTATGGTAGAAATTGAAGCATGGGCCTGGCATGAAGTAATTGCTGATACTGATATTATTGTTTTTGAATTGAATGGTTTGGAAGATGCAAAAGATGATACTTTTTGGCATTAAGAATTCGGAATTAAGCGTTAAGAATTATGGCAAAAGAGAAAAGAGAAAATAGGGTTTTCGATAATGAAACTGGAGTACAAGGGCAGTATAAGAACTGGTTTTTAGAATATGCATCCTATGTTATTCTGGAGCGTGCTATTCCTGCAATTGAAGATGGTTTAAAACCAGTTCATCGTAGAATTTTACATTCTATGAAGGAAATGGATGATGGCAGATTTAATAAAGTAGCAAATATTATTGGTCAAAGTATGCAGTATCATCCACATGGTGATGCTAGTATTGGAGATGCACTAGTGAACCTTGGACAGAAAGATATATTAATAGAAACACAAGGTAACTGGGGCGATGTAAGAACAGGCGATGATGCAGCCGCGGCAAGATATATTGAAGCACGCTTGTCTAAATTTGCTTTAGAAGTTGCCTTTAATGCTAAAACTACTGAGTGGCAATTAAGCTATGATGGAAGAAAAAACGAACCAGTTAATCTTCCGATGAAATTTCCTTTATTATTGGCACAGGGTACCGATGGTATTGCAGTAGGATTATCAACTAAAATTCTTCCTCATAATTTTTGTGAATTAATTGATGCATCTATAAAATATTTAAAAGGTAGAAAATTTGAATTGTTCCCCGACTTTCAAACAGCCGGCATGATAGATGTTGCTAATTACAATGACGGCAAAAGAGGCGGCAAAGTAAGGGTAAGAGCGCATCTAGAAGAATTAGATAAAAAAACTTTGGTTATTCGTGATGTTCCTTATGGGGTTACTACTACTCAATTAATGGAAAGTATTACCAAGGCCAATGACCAAGGTAAAATAAAAATTAAAAAAGTAATTGATATAACTGCACAAAATGTAGAAATTCAAATAGATCTTGCAGCAGGTATATCACCAGATATTACCATTGATGCATTGTACGCTTTTACAGATTGCGAAGTGAGTATTTCACCCAATGCTTGTGTAATTGAAGATCATAAACCAAAGTTTTTAACTGTACAAGAATTATTAAAAACTTCTGTAGACAATACCAAGGAATTATTAAAGCGAGAACTCGAAATTCGTTTAGGCGAATTAGAAGATAAATGGCATTATACTTCATTAGAGAAAATATTTTTTGAAGGAAAAATATATAAGGAGTTAGAACAGAAGCACGAAAATTGGGATAAAGTAATTGAGGCAATTGATAAAGCGTTTACTCCGTTCAAGAAAAAACTAAAAAGGGCTATTCAGCGGGAAGAAATTATTAAACTTACCGAAAAACCAGTCAGAAGAATATACCGACTTGATATAAATGAACTGAATGAACAGATCAAAAATATTGAAGCTGAAATAAAACAGGTGAACTTCGATTTAGAACACCTAACCGATTTTGCAGTTGCTTATTTTGAAAGTCTTCAAAAAAAATATGGTAGGGGAAGAGAACGTAAAACCGAAATTAAAGAATTTGATACGATTCAGGTAAAGCAAGTAGCAATTGCCAATACAAAATTGTATTTAAATAGAAGTGAAGGGTTCATTGGAACAAGTTTAAAGAAAGATGAATTTTTGTGTGAATGCTCCGATTACGATGATATCATTGCCTTTACTAAATCAGGTAGTATGAAAGTGGTAAAGGTTTCCGATAAAATATTTATTGGGAAAGATATTATTCATGCAGCCGTGTTTGAGAAAAATGATGAACGAACTACCTACAATATGTTATACGTAGATGGCAAAACAGCAACTAGTTATGCCAAGCGATTTAATGTAACAGGCATTACACGCGAAAAAGAATACGACTTAACCAAGGGCTCCGAAAAAAGCCGAGTGCATTATTTTACGGCTAATCCGAATGGAGAAGCAGAGTTGGTTAAAATAATATTGAGTCCAAATTGTACTGCCAGAATTAAAGAGTTAGATTTCTCTTTTGAAGAATTAGAAATTAAAGGAAGAAGTAGCTTTGGTAATCAAGTTACCAAGTATCCAATCAAAACCGTAAAGATGAAGGAGGCAGGTAGGAGCACACTTGCGGGAAGAAAGCTTTGGTTTGATGAAAAATTTGGAAGATTAAATACAGACGAGAAGGGAAAATATTTAGGCAGTTTTGAAGATGAAAAAATTGTTGTATTTTATGCTGATGGAACCTATGAATTAACGGACACTGAAATTACTCAGCGATTTGAAGCAGATAAAATCAAATTGATTGAGCAGTTTAATCCAGCTAAAATCATTACTGCTGTTTACCTCGATCAAGATAAAGCTCAATACAATATCAAGCGCTTTAAGATAGAAACATCCACCTTAAAAACGGAATTTCTCTTTATTAAAGAAGGACCTGGCAATCAATTAATAGCTGTTTCCACGGAAGATGCACCTATCTTAGTAGTACAAACAGGAAGGGGGCAACAGGTTCGCAAGGCTAAGTTTAAAGTTGCCAAGATGGTAGAAGTGATGGGTTGGAAGGCAGTGGGAGCAAAGTTGACGGACTTTAGCAAGACCATTGAAATGGAATGGGAGCAAGCAACACCAAAAGATGCGGCTCTAGAATTATTTTAATTATAAATTATGGAAGCAGTTCAGGTTGGTAAGTACAACAATTTAACAGTAAAAAGAAAAGTAGAATTTGGTTTTTACCTCGATGATGGTGGGGAAGGTATTTTATTGCCTAAAAGATTTGCGCCAAGCAATTTAAGAATAGGAGATGAGTTGAATGTGTTTGTTTACCACGATTCGGAAAACCGACTAATTGCAACTACGCAGAAAGCAAATGCAAT
>JAYTXG010000340.1:0-1658 GCA_043743375.1 Sphingobacteriia bacterium | reverse complement strand
AAAAATAAATGCCTAAAAGCTGTACTGTGTTTTTTAATTAATTGTATCATGCTGCAATTTCAACAAAATACAATTTCAGTAGATAGGTATTAACCGAATATGTTAATGTTTTTTAGCGGCTGAATATCTTTTTATTTAAAATAGTTGTTTATAAACTTCATCTACTTTACTTAGAGCAATTACTTGTATTGAATATGCTTTAGGGTCGAAGCTTTTTTTATTGTATTTAGATACGATAATTTTTTCGAATCCTAATTTTTGAGCTTCTGCAATTCTTTGTTCAATTCTGTTTACCGCTCTAATTTCTCCATTTAATCCTACTTCACCTGCAAAGCAAATTGATTTTGGTAATGGATTGTCTTCATAAGAAGAAAGTAATGCACAAATTACTGCAAGGTCAATCGATGGGTCTTCAATTTTTATTCCACCTGCAATATTTACAAAAACATCTTTCATCCCAAATTGAAACCCACCTCTTTTTTCTAGAACGGCCAATAACAATTGTAATCGCCTCAAATCAAAACCAGTAACTGTTCGTTGTGGAGTACCATATACACTTGTAGTAACCAATGCTTGTACCTCAATTAACAAAGGGCGCATGCCTTCTAATGCAGCAGCAATAGCACTTCCGCTTAATACATCTTCTCTTTGTGCAATTAATATTTCAGATGGATTGGTAACTATGCGCATACCTTCTCCGGTCATTTCATAAATGCCTAATTCAGAAGTACTTCCAAATCTATTTTTAAGTGTTCGTAAAATTCTATAAGCATAATGTCGGTCGCCTTCAAATTGTAAAACAGTATCTACCATGTGTTCCAAAATTTTTGGTCCAGCTATGGCGCCATCTTTAGTAATATGCCCGATTAAAAAAACAGGTGTATTTGTTTCTTTGGCAAAACGTTGAAAAGCTGCAGCGCATTCTCTAATTTGTGAAACTGTTCCGGCAGAAGAATCAATTAAGTTAGATTGAATGGTTTGTATAGAATCTACAATAACTAATTGAGGTTTTAGTTTTTTAATTTCTTTGAATATTACTGTAGTGTCTGTTTCGGTAAGTAAATAAAAATTATCGTTGCTAATTTTTAATCTGTCGGCCCGCATTTTTATTTGTTGCTCACTTTCTTCGCCACTTATATAAAGTACCCTTAGTTGATTAATGAGTAAACCGTTTTGCAAAAACAAGGTACTTTTTCCAATGCCTGGTTCTCCAGCAACTAATACTAAACTTCCTGGAACAATTCCACCTCCAAGAACTCTATTGAGTTCCGAATCTTGGGTTACGATTCTTTTTTCTTCTACTACAGTAACATCACTAAGTGCAACTGTTTTTGTATTTCTTTTTGTATCGGTGTAATCTTCCCAAGTTGTTTTATCTTTTGCATCGCCGCTATTAATCACTTCTTGTGTAAAAGTATTCCATTCGTTACAAGCAGGGCATTTACCAATCCATTTAGCACTTTCGTATCCGCAATTATTACAAAAAAAGGCAGTTTTTATCTTGCTCATATTATTATTCGGAGATTAAATCACTTTACGCAAAAGGGCCAACATTTCTGCTGGCCCCATTACTTACTAACCCATTAAATTCTTGCACTAAATTACAATAATGGGGCATATTTCAAAATTAATTTTTAGGTACGGCAAAAGAAATTTTA
>JAYTXG010000339.1:0-1765 GCA_043743375.1 Sphingobacteriia bacterium | reverse complement strand
TGTAAACCATTCTATTGTTTGTTGCAACCCTTTTTTAAATCCATCTAGTCCACCGTAAGTTGGTTCCCAGCCCATCAACTGTTTTGCCTTTTCATAACTTGCAAATAATCTTTCTACTTCGCTTTTTTCGGGTCTTAAACGTTCTTCATCTAATACAAATTCAACAGTTGCTCCCATTAATGAAGCAATTAAATTAGCGGTATCAAAAATTGAAATTTCAAAACCACTTCCAATATTGGTAACTGTTCCATTTGTTGCATCACACTGCATTGCTTTTATAAATCCGTTTGCAGTATCATCTACAAAAGAAAAATCTCTTGTTGGTGAGAGCGCTCCTAATTTAATTAATTTTTTACCGGATGCAATTTGAGAGATAATGGTTGGAATAACTGCTCTTGCAGATTGACGAGGCCCATAAGTATTAAATGGTCTTAACACTGCAACGGGTGTATTAAAAGAATTGTAGAACGATAATGCAATTTGATCTGCTCCAATTTTGCTTGCAGAATAGGGCGATTGACCCTGAAGCGAATGTTCTTCTGTTATAGGAACAAATTTAGCAGTACCATATACTTCACTTGTTGAAGTATGTACTACTTTTTTGATACCCAATTCTTTAGCAGCTTGAACAACATTAAGCGTTCCTTTAATATTGGTATCAACATAAGTATCAGGTGAATGATAGGAGTATGGTATGGCAATTAATGCAGCCAAATGTAATACGATATCACAACCTTTCATGGCTGTCTTTACACCATAAGGATCCCTGATATCACCAGTAAAAACTTCAAATTTACCTTTCAAAGATTCATCACAATAATCTAGCCAACCCCAGGTGTTAAATGAGTTGTATAAAACAAAAGCACGTACATCAAAACCTTGTTTCACCAACATTTCTGTAAGATGTGAACCAATAAATCCATCAGCACCTGTAACTAATATTTTCATACAAAAATTATTTTTTTAGTGTTTTTTATTGAATCCCATGTAAAAAGTTCATACATGCAAACTGCCCATACTAATATACACGGTATTGCTTTGATAAGGTATGGTTTTAAAAACTGATCTCTTATTGGTTTATGAAAAATTTCGGTGGGAGACAGGCAAGTAAATACAAAAACCAATATCATTAACCATTGGTGCCATTTTATTCGATCCTTACTAATATACCAAATAGCTGCGCCTGTAACTCCTATAATATATGATGGAGATTCTACTCCAGGATTAAAAACTACGGTAAATAATAAGATACCTCCTAAGTATAGTAAGCGAAAATTTGCTTCATTGTACACTTGTTTTTTAAACAATACTAGTAACATAGTGATAGTGCCGGCAAGAATTATCCAGCCCTGATCTATATCAATAAATTCAAATAATCCAATTACACCAATTAAACTCAAGGATTCTCTTAATGATTGTAATTGTAAACGATTCACCCAACTTTGATAAAGAAATATTAGCTGGTCAAATGATACAATCAATAATGGCAAACATAAAAATAGCAGTATCCATCCAATAGATTTTACTATAAATGAACCTCGTTTTTTATAACATATAAAAAATACTCCAGCAGTAAGCACATATATTTTAAAGAAAAATCCAAAAATATAAAACAAACTCGACCAAGTAGTTTTTCCCTTTTCTTGAAAAATAAATACAAGCATTATCAATGCAGTAACCGTTGAATTAGTTTGAACATTTTCTGCAGCAGTAATATATTCTATCAAGCAAAACCAATAGATGAAAATTTTCTTCTTGAGATCAA
>JAYTXG010000338.1:0-2233 GCA_043743375.1 Sphingobacteriia bacterium | reverse complement strand
ATGTGTAGATTTTTTTTATGAGGAGATTCCAATTAATACTTTATCGCCCGTATAAAATTGAAAAGCAGAAGTACGAATTTTAATGATTAGTCCATCTATTAGTATTTCAATCATATAATAACTTCCATAAAATAATACCCGTTTTACAATTCCAGATAATCCTACATTTCCATCTTTAGTTATAGTAAATTGCTCAGGACGAATCATTGCTTTTTTACCATTAACTCCGTCTCCAAATAATTGTTCAAATACAGGATGTTTGGATGTATCAATTAAGTTGTACTCTCCTAGTAATGCTGCAACATATTCATTATTAGGATGAAAATACAATTGTTTGGGAATGCCTTCTTGTATCAATTTCCCGTCTTTCATTATTAACAAATGATCTGCCCATGATAATAAATCGGTAGCATCATGAGAAACCAATACGCAGGTAATTTTAAGTTGTGTACAAATATCATCTATTACTGATTGAATAATTTGTTTATGTACTCTATCTAAATTAGAAAATGGCTCATCTAATAATAATAATTGTGGAGCCGTGGTGAGCAATTGAGCCAATGCAACCCTTTGTTTTTCTCCACCAGAAATTTCATCATTCTTTCTTTTCATCAAATGATCAATCTGGCAAATAGCATAAATAATTGCGGCATCCTCGGAACTTAACTTATTAGCCATTGATAAGAGTTCTTCCACTCTATAATTATTTCTCAATTCAAAATGCTGTGATAAATAGGCAATTTTAGGATGTCCGGGAATTAATTTATCCAATGGCCCCAACACAATATTTCCTTTAAATTTTACTTCCCCACCATCAGGCTGTAACAATCCAGCAATAATTTTAAGCAGTGTACTTTTACCCGACCCAGTTTCTCCTGCAATACCAATTCTTTGTAATTGCGCTTGAACAAAGCATATTGGCTTAAGTATGGTCTTCCCTTGCTCAATTTTGGTAATTTGCACTATTTCTAAAAATGCCATGCTCGAAAATACAGCTTTTGGAAACTAAATTCCAATCTACTACTTTTATAAAATGATAAGCAATTCACTTCGCTCGCAATTTCTTCTTAGAAAAGATATCACTTTTTTAAACGCTGGATCTTTTGGGGCATGCCCAAAACCCATTTTTGAACGATACCAAGCTTATCAATTAGAGTTAGAACAAGAGCCAGTTCAATTTATAGTTCAAACAGGAATGGAATATTTAAAACAATCTCGTATTGCATTAGGTGCCTACCTTAATTGCAAAGCAGACGATCTTGTTTTTTTGGTAAACCCTTCTCACGCTGTAAATTTAATTGCAAAAAGTTTTCCGCTGAGAGCCGATGATGAAGTATTAACAACCGATTTAGAGTATGGAGCTTGTGATAGAACATTACAGTATTATTGTGAAAAAGTAGGTGCAAAATATATTCGTACCCCTATAAGGTTGCCATTAACTACAAAAGAAAATTTTGTTGAGGATTTTTTTAAAGGAGTTACTTCAAAAACCAAATTAATATTTATTAGTCACATTACCAGCTCAACAGGTCTTCGTTTTCCGGTAGAAGAAATTATTAAAGTTGCAAAATCTAAGGGTATCCTAACATTCGTTGATGGGGCTCATGCACCTGCACAGGTTCCTTTAAATTTAACAGCGCTTGGAGCTGATATTTACACAGGAGCTTGTCATAAATGGATGATGGCACCTAAAGGATGTACATTTTTGTATGTGAACTCAGCAATACAAAATCTTTTTGATCCTTTAGTAATTAGTTGGGGTTTTAATAGTACAGCACCATCACATTCTCGTTTTTTAGATTATCACCAAACACAGGGCACAAGAGACTTTTCGGCTTTCTTAACTGTACCTACTACGATTGAATTTATGGAAGCAAATAATTGGCCCGAAGTTGCTAAGGAATGTAGAGAACTTGTTCAATCAAATGCAATACCATTTTGTGAATTATTAAATAGTAAACCGCTCGCTCCAATTTCCGACGATTTTATTCTTCAACTATTTAGTATCCCCATAAAAACTAGTGAACCCGAAACATTGAAGACGCTTTTATTCAATCAGTATAAAATTGAAATACCTGTAATGAGGCATGGAGAAAATGTGTATCTGCGTTATTCTATTCAAGCATTTAATACCCAGCGAGACTTAGATATTTTAAGAGATGCAATAAAGGATATTATAAAAACTACTAACCTCATCAAACTATAGTTATCAAAATCGTTCTATACTAATATA
>JAYTXG010000337.1:0-6358 GCA_043743375.1 Sphingobacteriia bacterium | reverse complement strand
GAGGGGATAAAAGTAATACTTATCAACAGTAATCCCGCCACAATTATGACGGACCCAATGATGGCGGATAAAGTATACCTCCTGCCATTAACTGCTGAAAGCATTGAACAGATACTCATTGAAAACCAAATTGATGCCGTTTTGCCAACTATGGGCGGACAAACCGCGCTTAATTTATGTAAGGAAGTAGATGAGTTGGGCATTTGGGAAAAATACAATTGCAGGCTTATTGGGGTAGATGTTGCTGCGATTGACACTGCGGAAGACAGAGAAAAATTTCGCCAGTTAATGGTTAAAATTGGTATAGCAGTGGCTCCTAGTCATGTTGCCAATAGCTTTTTAGAAGGAAAAGAATTTGCTCAGGAAATTGGATTCCCCCTCGTTATTCGTCCATCTTTTACTTTAGGTGGTACCGGCGGTGGATTTGTTCATACAAAAGACGATTTAGATGCTGCTTTAGATAGAGGACTAAAAGCTTCTCCAATTCATGAAGTGTTGGTAGAAAAGGCTGTTTTGGGATGGAAGGAATATGAATTAGAATTATTGAGGGATTGTAATGATAATGTAGTTATTATTTGTACAGTAGAAAACGTAGATCCAATGGGTGTTCATACTGGAGATTCTATTACAGTTGCTCCTGCTATGACCCTTAGCGACACAGCGTTTCAGGATATGCGCAACAAAGCCATATTAATGATGCGCTCACTAGGAAATTTTACTGGTGGATGTAATGTGCAGTTTGCACTTAACCCTGCAACAGAAGATTTAATTGCAGTTGAAATTAACCCAAGGGTTAGTCGCTCTTCTGCATTAGCATCTAAAGCAACAGGATATCCTATTGCTAAAATTGCTGCTAAACTAGCTATTGGCTACAGTTTAGATGAATTAAAAAATCAAATTACACAAACAACTTCAGCCTATTTTGAACCTGCACTTGATTATGTAATTGTAAAAGTGCCTCGCTGGAATTTCGATAAATTTAAAGGTGCTAATGACACACTAGGTTTACAAATGAAAAGTGTTGGTGAAGTAATGGCTATCGGTAGAAATTTTGCTGAGGCATTACAAAAAGCTTGTCAAAGCTTAGAAAACGAAGCTGTAGGCTTAGGCTATTATGGCAAGAGTTTAATGAAAAGCGAGGAATTGGTAGAGTATATAAAAACGCCAAAATGGGATCGTATTTTCAGAATAAAAGATGCTTTAATGCAGGGCTCTACGGTAAAATCTATTTCACAAGCAACAGGTATTGATCGTTGGTTTATCTATCAAATTCAAGATATTTGCATACTCGAAAAGGAAATATCGGAATACAATTTGGATACTTTGCCCACAGCTACTTTAAAAGAAGCAAAGAAAATGGGATTTTCTGATGTTCAAATTACTAAGATATTATCAGGCAACTGCACTGATGAAGAAGTATATGAAAAAAGAAAAGCATTAGGTATAACTCGTGTATACAAAATGGTAGATACTTGTGCTGCCGAATTTGAGGCCAAAACACCTTATTTCTACAGTACCTTTGAGGGATAAAAAATAATTAATAAGGCTGCATTTTGCAGCCTTATTCTTTTGCAGCATACTTTTTGCACCTAGTATGACAATTATGAGTAAATCACATAGTCAAATATTTCAAACAACTAACCCAACCAGATGGCAGCGTTTTAAATGGGGTGGTAGGTTATTGCTTTTTTTATTCATCATTGCAATTGTTGCAATTGTAATAGCAATATCAACTGCTTACTTACCTAGAATTCCTATTGCACAAAGCCAAGAATTCAAAAAAATCTTAGAGTCGCCCACATCAAACGATCCTATTACTAAAGAATACCAAGGTTTTAGAAAATTCATCAAAGCAAAATGGGTGATAGGAAAAGGATGCGGCCAAAATGATCAAACCATTGATCTTTCTACATCCAATTTTTTTAATGATAGTATTGGAATAAGAGCAGCTTTTTATGTTGATTGGGATCCGCAAGCATTTTTCTCACTTAAAAGAAATATAAGTAAACTAAATCTAGTAATGCCAGAATGGTTTTTTTTAGATCCAGATGGTGATTCATTAGTCATTAGAAGAGACAAAAGAGGTTATGATATAATTAAAGCCTCAGGAATTAAAGTGATGCCTATGCTTACCAATAACTTAAATGGTAAATGGCAAGGTGAACTTCTACATCGAATTTTAAGTAATAAAACAAAAAGAGAGAAGCTTATCAATGATTTATTAACTGCTATTCTAAAAGAAAAATTTGCTGGAATAAATATTGATCTAGAAGAATTAATTGAAAATGACAATAAAGTACTGTCCAATTTTCAAAAGGAATTATACCAAAAATTTAATGCTAATGGTTTATTGGTTTCACAAGACGTGATGCCGTTTAACAACGATTATGATTATAAAACATTGGCCAAATACAACGATTATTTATTGTTGATGGCCTATGATCAACATTCTTCCGATACTAAACCTGGACCGATAAGTGACCAAAAATGGATCGAAGCAGCAGTTGAACAAATAGCTAAAAAAGTGCCTCCTCAAAAAATTGTTTTGTGTATTGCGGCATTTGGATACGATTGGCCAAAAGGCGGAATAGGAAAGGATGTTACGTATCAACAAGCGCTTTCTAATGCTAAAGAAAGTTCAGGAAAAATTGTTTATGATAACAACTCATACAATCTTCATTATAATTATTGGGATGATAATGACCAACCACGTGAAGTTCATTTTACAGACGCAGCAACCAACTTCAACAGTTTACGATTTGCTACCGAATATGGTTTAGCAGGTACTGCTTTATGGCGCATGGGAAGTGAAGACAGCAGATTGTGGGATTTCTATCATTTGCCAATGAATAAAGCAGCATTGAAAAAATTCGACTTCAAAGAGTTTAGTAAAGTTGAAACAAATAATGATGTAGACTTTATGGGCGATGGTGAAATTCTAGATGTATTATCGTCTCCTACTTCTGGTAAGATTAGAACTGAATTAGATACTTCAGGGATGCTTATTAGTGAACAATTTTATGACTCGCTACCTTCTATGTTTGTAGTAAAACAAATTGGAAGTACCACCGAAAAAAAATTAGTGCTCACTTTTGATGATGGTCCTGACCCTTTATATACTCCTCAAATTTTAGACATTCTTGCAAAATATAAAGTGGTAGCTAACTTTTTTATTGTTGGAATTGAAGCCGAAAAAAATATTCCATTAGTAAAAAGAATTTATAATGAAGGACATGAAATAGGCAATCACACTTTTACACATCCTAATATGGCCACTGTAAGTAAACAGCGTGCTTTATTAGAAATGAAGGTAACTCGTTTACTAATTGAGGCCATTACGGGCAGAAGTACCATTATGTTCCGTGCACCCTTTAATGCAGATAGTCACCCCGAAAAAATGGAAGAATTGGTTCCTGTTGCATTGGCGAGAACAAAAAATTATTTAACGATTGGAGAAAATATCGACCCCGAAGATTGGCAGGCTGGTGAAACACCGAATTTTAATGCTGATACTATTTTTAACAGGGTAGTTAGGATGAAAGATTTAGGTAATATTATTTTATTACATGATGCAGGGGGCGATAGAAGTGCTACTGTACAAGCATTACCGAGAATTATTGAATATTTTCATAAAGCAGGTTATCGTTTTACAACAGTTGCCGATTTAATGGGTAAAACTAGAGATGAAGTAATGCCTCCTGTTCCAAATTATAATGGCAATTATATTTTACGATTCAATTATTTTTTGGCAGAAACTGGCTATTATATAAGTAGAATTTTTTACAGTTTTTTTGTGATATTCCTTATTTTAGGAACCATGCGATTATTATTCACCCTTATTTTTTCTTTGCTTCAACGTAAGAAAGAAAAACAAAATACTTTTATTCAAAAAAATAATTTCCCGCTTGTTTCAATTATTGTACCCGCATACAATGAGGAAGTAAATGCAGTAAGTTCTTTGCAAAATTTATTAAAGTGCGACTATCCAAATTTTAATATCATTTTTGTAAATGATGGAAGTACTGACAGTACCTTATTTAATGTAACTGATGCGTATCAAACAAATGCCACTATAACAATTCTTCATAAATCAAATGGCGGAAAAGCTTCTGCATTAAATTATGGCATTAATTATACAGATGCCCAATATGTTGTTTGTATAGATGCTGACACTAAATTAAAAACAGATGCGGTTTCTAAATTAATGCAGCATTTCAATAATACTGAAGTTGGCGCTATAGCTGGCAATGTAAAAGTTGGTAACGAAAACAATTGGATTACACGATGGCAGAATATTGAATATATTACTAGTCAAAATATCGATAGGAAAGCCTTTGGTTATTTTAATGGAATTGCAGTTGTGCCTGGTGCTATTGGTGCTTTTAGTAAAAAAGCCATTGAAGATGCTGGTGGATTTACATCAGATACTTTAGCAGAAGATGCTGACTTAACCATTCGCATTCTTCGTTGCGGCTATATAATTACGAATGAGAACAGTGCTATTGCAATGACGGAAGCGCCAGAATCATTACAACAATTTATGAAGCAACGTTTTAGGTGGACCTTTGGAGTGATGCAAACATTTTGGAAAAACAGGGATGCTTTATTTAATGTGAATTATAAAATACTTGGATTTATGGTATTACCCGATATTTTACTATTCAAATACATTATCCCTTTATTTTCTCCATTTGCAGATTTATTAATGATCATCGGATTGTTTAGCGGAAGTGCCAAAGAAATAGGTGTTTACTACGCTTTATTTGTGCTGGTAGACATACTCGTTGCTACCATTGCATTTATTTTTGATAAAGAACCTTTATGGAAACTACTTTGGTTAATTCCTCAAAGGGTAATTTATAGATGGTTATTATTAATCGTTTTATTTAGAACCATGCGTAAGGCCATAAAGGGAGAATTGCAACATTGGGGCGTTCTCAAAAGAACAGGAAATGTGGCGGATGCCATATAAAAAACACTTTACTTTGCAGCAGTTTAGCACAAAATATTACCATGAAATTAAAAAACATACAGGTACTTAACGAAAAAGAAACAAGGGGCGGTTTTGGTGAAGGCATTCACGAAATTGGAAAAGAAAATCCAAATGTGGTGGTGTTAACAGCAGATTTAGCTGGTTCTTTAAAACTCGGACCATTTATTAAAGATTTCCCTAATCGTTTTGTACAAGTAGGTATTGCAGAAGCAAATATGATTGGTATTGCTGCTGGTATGACCATTGGAGGAAAAATTCCATATACCACTACTTTCGCTAATTTTAGTACTGGTAGAGTTTATGATCAAATTCGCCAAAGTGTTGCTTACAGCGGGAAAAATGTAAAAATTTGTGCTTCTCATGCAGGATTAACTTTAGGTGAAGATGGAGCAACTCACCAAATTTTAGAAGATATAGGATTGATGAAAATGTTACCTGGTATGACGGTCATTGTGCCTTGCGATTTTAATCAAACTAAAGCGGCAACCAAAGCAATTGCTGCTTATGAAGGACCTGTATACTTGCGTTTTGGCCGTCCAAAATGGCCCAATTTTACCAAAGAAGATGGATCTGATTTTGTAATTGGCAAAGCGCAACAATTAAGTGAAGGAACTGATGTTTCTATTTTTGCCTGCGGCCACATGGTTTGGAAAGCAATTGAAGCGGGAAGAATTTTAGAAGAAAATGGTATTAGCGTTGAACTAATAAATATTCATACTATCAAACCATTAGATGTTGCAGCAATTATAGCATCAATTAGTAAAACAAAATGTGCTGTAACGGTAGAAGAACATAATATTATTGGTGGATTAGGAGATGCAATTGCACAAGTGGCCGCAAAAAATTGTCCAATTCCAATTGAATATATCGGCACCAAAGATACTTTTGGAGAAAGTGGAAAGCCAACCGAGTTGCTTACTAAATACGGCTTAGACACACCGTTTATTGTAGCTGCTGTTGAGAAAGCAATGAGTAGAAAATAAAAATGAGGGTATTTTAAGGAGCTAATCTTTCTCTTTTCCAATTGTTATTTTCTGTTAGAGAATATTGTAAACGATCGTGTAAGCGGCTGCTCCTACCTTGCCAAAATTCTATTAAATTAGGCTTTACACTATAACCTCCCCAATGGTCAGGACGAGGAACTAAATTTTGATCGGGATATTTTGCAGTAAGGTCTTCTGTATTTTTTTCTAATATTAAACGATCAGGAATTACTTCACTTTGTGGGGAAGCCCAAGCGCCTATTTTGCTTCCACCTGGTCTCGATTTAAAATAAGCATCACTATCAGCAGTAGGAATCATTTCTGCAATTCCTTCAATTCGTATTTGCCGCTCTAACTCCTTCCAAAAAAATAATAAAGCCAC
>JAYTXG010000336.1:0-6572 GCA_043743375.1 Sphingobacteriia bacterium | reverse complement strand
CCTGAATTCACGTACTTTTGGATCGAAATCATTTAACAGACTAATTTTGGCAATTATTAATTCCCAGCTTTTAAGCGGATATAGTGTGAGACATTTTTCGAAGCCACGGCTAAGTATAAAGCGGTCTTCCCCTTCTGGCAACTGTTTTTTTAGTCCACCCGGAAGTAGAAAACGCCCTTTTGCGTCAACCGTTGCTTCATATTCTCCGTGAAATCCGTTCATTAGTGTATAAATAAATTCAAGTTTACCACTTGTTGACACAAATTAACACTTTTTCCCACTTTTATCATCTATTTATAGGGGTTGTATTTATCCACAGATTATCAATAGTCTATGATTCAATTACAGTATAAGTTTGCAAGAAAATTAACAAAAGCATTACTGTATAACCTGTGAATGACTGTGCATAACCCTTGAAACTCAATAATATCGAGCATGAAGCACCCATCAACCATATCAATAAGCGATTTTGTATACGATTTACCAGATAGTAGAATTGCTAAATACCCTTTGGAGGAACGAGATTTAAGTAAGCTATTAGTATATAAAAAGGGCGAAATGTGGGTAGATATCTATCGCAATCTTGCAGATCAAGTGCCAGCCAATAGCTTATTGGTTTTTAATAATACCAAAGTGGTTGAAGCAAGACTATTGTTTAAAAAATCGACAGGCGGAATTATTGAAATATTTTGTTTAGAACCAGGCGATCAATACCCAGATATTACAACAGCAATGTTACAGAAAGGTAAGGTTTGGTGGAAGTGCTTGGTGGGAGGAGCAAAGAAATGGAAGGAAGAAAAGATTAGCTGCACAGCTATTAATAATGGGACAGCAGTTTTAATTGAAGCAAAAAAAATTGAACAACAAACTGAAACTTTTATTATTGAAATAAGTTGGAATGATGTAACACTCTGCTTCGCAGAGATATTGCATATAGCTGGATTAATACCTTTACCACCTTATTTAAATAGGGCTTCTGAAGATTCGGATAAAGAAAGGTACCAAACCATTTATGCAAAACATAACGGTTCAGTTGCAGCACCTACTGCAGGATTACATTTTACGGAAAGCGTTTTTAATGAGCTTCATAAAAAAAATATTGATACTGCATACGTAACCTTGCATGTTGGGGCAGGAACATTTAAACCGGTTAAATCTGCTACCATGCAAGATCATGAAATGCATGCTGAGTTTATTGATGTTTCAATAGAAACCATCGAATATATTTTATTGAAGTTAAATGATGGTGTAATTGCGGTTGGAACTACTTCATTGAGAACCATTGAAAGCCTTTACTGGCTTGGTGTTAAAACTTATTTAAACCCTAATTTATTAATCAATGAATTAACCGTTTTACAATGGGATCCTTATGAAATAGAAGCTGAAAATATTTCTCCAAAAATAGCTTTAGTATCTTTATTGAATTGGATGCAGAAAAATAATTTAAAGAAGTTCGTTACTAAAACACAAATTATTATTGCTCCCGGATATGAGTTCAAAATTATGAAAGGCTTGATTACTAATTTTCATCAACCACAATCTACTTTATTGTTATTGGTTGCTGCTATCATTGGCGAAGATTGGAAAAGGGTTTATCAATATGCACTTGATAATAATTTCAGGTTTTTAAGCTATGGAGATGGCTGTTTGATTTGGAACCTCAATAGTAAAAGTAGTTCCTTTGCCTAAAATACTTTCTACTTTAATTCTTCCTTTATGAGCGTCTATCACCGTTTTTACATAACTCATTCCTAAGCCAAAGCCTTTTACATTGTGCAAATTTCCTGTAGTTGCTCTATAAAATTTTTCGAAAATACGCTTTACGCTTTCTTTACTCATACCAATGCCATCATCTTCAATTCGTATAACTAAATAATTTCTTGTGCTATGAGTAGAAATTTTAATGGTTAAATGTTCTTTTGAATATTTTAATGCGTTGTCTACCAAGTTTGAAATTAAATTAGAAAAATGAATTTCATCACCATTTATTTCACAATTCTTTGCATTCAATAATAATTGAATTGTTGCATTTTTATTTTGCAATTGTAGTTTATAATTATCAATTACTTTTTCAATCATTGTATGAATTGAAATTTTAATAAGGTTTAATTTTAATTCTTGTTTTTCCATGAAAGCCGCTTGTAGTATTGTTTCTACGTGCTTATTCATTCGAATATTTTCTTCTTTAATGATATTTCTAAAGTAGGTTGATTTTTCTTTATTATTTTGTACCTTCTCGTTATTCATCGCATCAACAGCTAATGAAATTGTGGCCAATGGTGTTTTAAACTCATGCGTCATATTATTAATAAAATCACTTTTAATCTGACTCAATTTTTTCTGATTAAACAATGTTTTTATTGTAATATAAAACGCAGCAATAATAATGATCATAAATGCAACCGCACCAAAAAGTATCCAACGAAGAGATTGCCAAACTTGTTTTTGAATATTTGGAACTATAATAATGAGTTTTTCTAAAGAAGGCGATGCTTCAACATCGGTATTTTCCGGCAGAATTACATAATAACTACGTTTATTATTGATGGTATCCCAAAATTCACGTTCATACCCTTTCGACATCATTTCGTAATCATCACTTGTATTGGTAATAGCAAATTCAAATTTTAAATGATTAAGATTGAGTCGGTCAAAAGCCTTTCTAATTTTCCCCGAAATTTCTTCTTGTGAAAATTTCTCTTCCACTGTTGGTGCTTTAAAAAAATGCAATTGAAACTCTGAACCAAGTGTTAACCCGCCTCTTTTAGATAAGCGCAAAACTTGACCGGTATTAGTAGATTTTCCTAGATCAGTTGCAACTGAAAATCCTGCATCATTAATCTTTGTTGTTAACTGTGTTTTAGTAAGTTCTACCAAATTTTGAAACCAAGATATTTGCAAAATAATAAGCCCCAGCAGGGAGAGTGATATCAAAACAATAATAATGGGGAAAGTTCTCTTCATCGGATACAAATATACTTTTTTGACTGTCTTATTATATTTCTATACCTCAGAAAGTTTTTTTTTAACAAATAAATATTTTTATTTACCTTTTATCATCAAATGGAACTAAGCAAAGGCATATTATTATTATCAGACCCTTTTTTAAAGGATCCCAACTTTGCTCGTTCGGTGGTTTTACTCTGTGAGCACACTACTGATGGTAGCTTCGGTTTAGTGTTGAACAAAAAAAGTAATTACATGCTAAGCGATTTGATAGAAAAAGCAATTGGCTTAAATATTACTGTTTACGATGGAGGGCCAGTTCAACCAAACACGTTGCATTTTATTCATCGAAAACCAAACTTAATTTCAGAAAGTGTTAAAGTTGCTGAAGGGATTTTTTGGGGTGGAAATTTCGAAACAATTGTTTCATTATTACACAACGAACTTTTATCTACAGAAGATATTCGATTTTATGTAGGATATAGTGGCTGGTCGGAAGGTCAGTTAGCAGAAGAATATGAAGGAAAAAGTTGGATCATTGCAGCAGCAAAACCAGCATTGATTTTTTTACAAAAAGAAGATTTGATTTGGAAAAAAAGTCTGCATACCCTCGGGGGCGAATACGCGCAAATGAGCAATTATCCTATTGATCCGCAATTAAACTAAATAGCTACTGCACCTTCCACAAGCACAGTAGCTTTATTATCCAATATTTCAACAAACCCACTCTGAATAGTGTAAGAAGTAGTTTCTTTTTTATCAACCAAAATCTTCAAATTTCCTTTACCCAAAGCACTTACCATTGGAGCGTGTTTATCTAAAATTTCAAACAATCCAATAATGCCTGGTAGTTGTACACCATATACTTCTCCGCTGTACAATTTTTTTTCTGGTGTTAATATTTCTAATGTCATAATTATGCTCTTGCGGCTTCAATCATTTTTTTACCTTTTTCCATTGCATCTTCTAAAGTACCTACTAAGTTAAAAGCAGCTTCTGGGTATTCATCAACTTCGCCATCCATAATAGCATTAAATGCACGGATAGTATCTTCTAAACTTACAAAAACACCTTTCAAACCAGTGAACTGTTCGGCCACGTGAAAAGGTTGAGATAAAAAACGTTGTACTTTACGAGCACGTTGAACCGTCATTTTATCTTCTTCGCTTAGTTCATCCATCCCTAAAATGGCAATGATATCTTGTAGTTCTTTATAACGTTGTAATATTAATTTTACCCTGTTAGCACAATCATAGTGTGCATCACCAACAATTGCGGGAGTTAATATTCTTGAAGTAGAATCCAAAGGATCTACAGCAGGATAAATGCCTAAATCGGCAATTTTTCTGCTCAATACTGTTGTGGCATCTAAGTGAGCAAAAGTTGTTGCAGGGGCTGGATCTGTTAAATCATCCGCAGGCACATATACTGCTTGTACAGAAGTAATTGAACCATTTTTAGTTGAAGTAATTCTCTCTTGCATTAAGCCCATTTCTGTAGCCAATGTTGGTTGATATCCAACCGCAGAAGGCATACGACCTAATAAAGCCGAAACCTCAGAACCCGCTTGTGTAAAACGGAAAATATTATCTACAAAAAATAAAATGTCTTTTCCTTTTCCTGTGCCATCACCATCTCTAAAATATTCTGCAATAGTTAATCCACTCAAGGCAACACGAGCACGAGCTCCTGGAGGTTCATTCATTTGTCCGAATACAAAAGTTGCTTTCGACTCTTTTAAACCTTCCATATCAACTTTAGTTAAATCCCATCCACCTTCTTCCATGCTATGTATAAATTCGTTGCCATACTTCATAATACCAGCTTCAATCATTTCACGCAACAAATCATTTCCTTCACGGGTACGTTCTCCAACACCAGCAAATACAGATAATCCACCGTGACCTTTAGCGATATTATTAATTAATTCTTGAATCAATACTGTTTTTCCAACTCCAGCTCCGCCAAATAAACCAATCTTGCCACCTTTTGCATAAGGCTCAATCAGGTCGATTACTTTAATGCCTGTAAAAAGTATTTCAGATGCTGTACTCAAGTTTTCAAATAATGGGGGCTTATTGTGTATTGGTCTACCTCCTACTTTACTTACTTGCGGCAAGCCATCAATGGCATCACCAGTTACATTAAATAAACGTCCGTAAATATCTTCTCCAACGGGCATTGCTATTGCTATACCAGTATCAATTACAGTCATTCCTCTAACTAATCCTTCGGTGCCATCCATGGCGATGGTACGAACACTATCTTCACCAAGATGCTGTTGTACTTCAAGTACTAATTTATCGCCATTTTCTTTGATAATTTCAAGGGCATTGTAAATTTCGGGCAGTTCATTATCATCCGGAAAATGAACGTCTACTACTGCACCAATGATTTGTTTAATCTTCCCTTTAGTGGCCATATTATGAGGTATAATTAAGTTTTATAATTTGTTGAACCATTAAGGTTCCTGTTTTGGCGGCAAAGGTAAGGGTAAGGAGGTAAAAAAAGGGGGCTAACCGATGCTTTTTTTCGAATTAATGAAAACAATGACCATTTTTTGCTGCAGATCTGAACTTAATATCCTTGAAAAGAATAAATTTGTTACAAGTTGCGCCAATGAATCAATACAATAAGATAAACAAGTACATTTTTCTTGCATTTATTTTGCTAATTGGCGCTTTTATTTTTTTTAGTTTATCTGCTTTTACAACTGCCTTTTTTGCAGCAATTGTGTTTTATGTGTTGAGTAAGCAAACAGTTACATGGCTTACGAAACAAAAAAGATGGAGCAAAAGTTCGGCGGCAATTTTAGTCATCATAGTTTCATTTTTTATAATTCTTTTGCCTGCTTCTTTAATGGTTTCGATGCTTTATAAAAAAGCATTAATGATTTCGCAAAATACCAATGAAATTATTGAGCCACTAAAACATTTGGATACGCAAATAAGGAATCAGTTTCATTTTACTTTATTATCAGAAAAAAATGTAGACCAAATACAGTCATTACTTACTAACTTCTTATCGTCTATATTAAGTCAAGGGCTTAGTTTATTAACCTCAATGATATTGATGTACTTTTTTTTATATTTCATGATTACAAACATCAATCGGATGGAGGCTGCAATTATTTTATACTTACCATTCGAAAGAAAAAAGATTGAACTTTTTGGACATGAATTAAAAGCGCAAACTTTTAGTAATGCAGTTGGTGTTCCTGTGATAGCAGTTGCACATGGACTATTAGCTTATGTTGTTTTTTTATTTACTGGGGTGAATGAATCTGGTTTTTGGGCAGTGTTAACGGGCTTCGCTTCAATCATACCCATCATTGGAACAGGTTTAATTTGGATACCAATTGGTATTTATCAATTAGCAAATGGTGAAACATGGCATGGTGTACTCGTGCTAGCTTGGGGATTCGTAGTTATAGGTTCAATAGATAATATAATTCGTTTTTTATTGGCAAAAAAAATGGCTAACGTTCATCCATTGGTAACCGTATTAGGAGTAATAATGGGATTGAATTATTTTGGTATTACTGGACTAATATTTGGACCGCTCATTATTTCCTATTTTATAATTCTTCTTAAAATTTACTACGTTGAATACCAAAACCCATTGCC
>JAYTXG010000335.1:0-3283 GCA_043743375.1 Sphingobacteriia bacterium | reverse complement strand
AAACAAATCGTACACTTTTTGAATAATCAGGTTCTTTGTTAAAATCCAGTCCGCATTATTCACTAATTCCAGTTCCTTTGGCGAAAGCGTTACTTTTGTTGTACTCATACAACAATATTAAGACAGGTTAAGTGATAAAAAAACTAGACATACTAATTATTCGATCTTTTGTGGGTCCTTTTATTGCGGCATTCGCCATTTCGATCTTTGTTTTAACAATGCAGTTTTTTTGGTTATACATTGATGATTTGGTTGGAAAAGGGCTTGATTTGATTACTGTTTTAAAATTGGTTGGGTTGGTTACTTTATTTTGGGTACCCACTGCCCTTCCTTTAGCATTGCTTTTTTCGTCTATCATGACTTTTGGAAATTTAGGTGAAAGCTTTGAATTAGTAGCTATTAAAGCAGCTGGTATTCCATTGCTTCGTTTTATGCGCCCATTGCTAATAATCACTTTTTTTATATGCGGTCTTGCATTTTTGTTTGCAAATAACATTATTCCAGTTACACAATTAAAACTGTCTGCACTTAAATATGACATTATTGTTTCAAAGCCATCTATTGATATTAAAGAAGGCGTATTTTATGATAAAATACCTGGTTATGTAATTAAATTAGGTAAAAAAGAAAAAAACGACAGTATTATTCGTGATGTAGTAATTTTTGAAAAAGGATACTCATTACAAGATAATATTCTTATTGCCGAAAGTGGTGTGATGAGAGTTTCAAAAGACAAACAGTTTCTAGAATTTATTTTAAAAAATGGCTGGCGTTTAGAAGAAAAAGGAGCTCGCAATTCTACCAACACTCAGTTCACTAGAATGGGTTTTAAGGAGTATAAAAAAGTTTTTGATTTGAAAAGTTTTCAGATGAATAAAACGGGTGACAGTGCGTTTTATGATCCTAAAATGTTGAGTGTAAGACAATTAAATCATGCAATAGATTCATTAACACATTTGGATACTTTTTATGCAAAAAAAGTATCCAAAGAAGTTTCTCCTTACTTTCGTTTTGCTCGTTATGAAGACACAGGGTTTACAAAACAAATTAAACACCCATTGCCAATTGTAAAATTAAATAAACTAATTCCAGATAGTTTAAGAACAAGCATCGAAGAAGCTGCCAATAATCAATTAGCAACTATTAAAGGAACGGTAGATATGATGGCCAAAGATTATGATGAAAAACACCTCTCACTTGAGTTACACGAAATTGAATGGCATAGAAAATTTACTCTTTCAGTTGCATGTTTAGTATTATTTTTAATTGGTGCCCCATTAGGCTCTATTATACGCAAAGGCGGGTTAGGTAGTCCATTGATTTTCGCAATTATTTTCTTTGTTATTTTCCATCTATTTAACACATTTGGAGAGAAATTTGTAAGATCTGGGCAAACTAGTGCAATTTTTGGCATGTGGCTTTCCACTTTAGTATTGATTCCGATCGGTGCATTTTTAATTTATAAAGCAATGAGGGATTCTCAATTATTTAATCAGGAGTTTTATTATAGGTCATTTAAACAAGCCCGAGAATTTATAGCTAACTTTAGAAGAAAATAAACCAATTTATGAAACAGCCAACTAGTAGGAGAACTTTTATTAAAACAACTGGTAAAGCAACATTGGTCACTGGAATTGGCATGACTATTTTACCCTCTATCATCTTTGCTGAGAATAAAATTACTGGAAATGGTTTTACTCAACAACCCCTTCCTTATGCATATAACGCATTAGAGCCAATGATTGACGCGTTAACAATGGAAATACATTATTCTAAGCATGCTGCTACTTATGCAAAAAATTTAGGAGATGCTTGTATTGCAGAAAAGGTAGACACAAACAAAAGTTCATTGGAAGATATTTTAAAAAATATTTCGAAATTCTCTACTAAAATGAGAAATAATGGAGGTGGTCATTATAACCATCAATTATTTTGGCAATGCATGAAAGCTGGGCCAGCTTCAAAACCAACGGGCAAATTAGCAGTAGCAATTGATAGTTCCTTTAATTCTTTTGAAGCTTTTAAAACACAATTTTCAGATGCCGGCAAGAACAGGTTTGGAAGCGGCTGGGTTTGGCTTTATATAAAAGCAGATAAAGAATTATCAATTGGTTCTACCCCAAATCAAGATAATCCTTTGATGGATATTAGCGAAATAAAAGGAACGCCTTTATTGTGCTTAGATGTATGGGAACATGCTTATTATTTAAAGTACCAAAATAAACGAGCAGACTACATTAATAATTGGTGGAACTTAGTGAATTGGGAATTTGTATCTGCAAAATTCGAATTATGAAAGTAACAACTACTTGGATTGAGGCATTGGCTTTTGATGCTACTTCAGATAATGGACACACTGTAAGATTAGATACAACTGAAGATGGTGGCGGTTTAGACAGTGGAATGAGTCCGAAAAAAATGATGCTCGCATCGCTTTGTGGTTGTAGTGGAATTGATGTCGTTGACATTTTAAATAAAATGAAAGTGCAATTTTCTCAACTCGTAATAACAGCAGAAGCCGAACAAACAGATGAACAGCCAAAAGTGTTTAAGTCGATTGATATGGTGTATAGTTGTAAAGTAGAAAAAGAAAATGAAGACAAACTTAGAAGAGCAGTGAGTTTGTCTCACGAAAAATATTGTGGCGTTTCAGCAATGCTAGCAAAGCATTGTTCCATCAACTATACCATTCAATTAATTGATTAGAACTAGGAAATTTTTTCAACTAATTTTCGAATATATTTATATCCAATTAAAACTTTAAAAAATAATAAGCAAGAATAACGAAGTGAAACTAAATTAATATCCATTGCTAGGGCATCCCAAGCTTGACTAATTGCTGCATTTGTTTGATTGTACTCGTGATAAACTTTATGGGAGAGTTGAGAATAATATTGTGAAAAGTATTTTTTTGATACGTTGCTTACTTCATCCCTATTTTCTAAAGGTAAATACCCTCTAATAATATCAATCACTTTTGTAACATCTTTTATATTCATTTTAGATTGCTCAACACTTAAAGAAATAGTTGATCCATGTACACGATATTTACTCAATACTCTAGGGCAATAGGCTACTTCAAAATGTGCAGCAATACGAGTACACATTTCCCAAAATTCGCAATACTCAACCGCATAATAAGCACCTAATTGTTCATATGTGCTTCGTTTTATCACAATTGCTGGAGGTTGTACTTCTTGCTTTTTGGCAATGGTTAATAACCAATTTTTTAGCACCCCTCGTAGAACCCGTAATCGAGTGTGCTCCCATATTTTATACCCAT
>JAYTXG010000334.1:0-1564 GCA_043743375.1 Sphingobacteriia bacterium | reverse complement strand
TTATGTAGCAGATGAAAAGAAAAAATCGGGAATTGAGAATTATGAACCAACAGTTTCCATCAGCACAAAAAAAATAAATAACAAAGTAGAAATAAAAGTTGCCGACAACGGCAACGGCATTCCGGAATCAATAAAAGAAAAAATCTTTCAACCATTTTTTACAACCAAACCCACAGGACAAGGTACAGGATTGGGTTTGAGTTTAAGTTATGATATTGTAAAAGCACATGGCGGAGAGTTGAAAGTGGAAACGAAGGAGGGTAAGGGTACAACATTTATTATTCAATTATCAGTTTAATTTATGAAAAAAATATTTAAATGGCTATTCTTTTGCAGCATAGGCTTGTATGCCATTCCTGCTAATGCACAACCAACGAAAGTAGATTCTGTAATCAATTTATTGAAGGCTAGTAATAAACTAAGTAGAGTTGACACTGCTTTGTTTCAATCTGCTTTGAGAATTTGTGCTACAGCTGTACTTACAGATGCCGACATTAAACGAATAGAATTAGAAAGTGATCGTTTTATAAGAGTGAAAAATGGAGATACCAGTTTATATATCAGGATGATTATTGCAGATTGTATTGCTGATATTAACAAACATATTGACTATTGCAAATTGCTGGTTGACGAGATTCAAAAAAGTAAATCACCTAAAAAAGATGTTCTAATAAATAATATACTTTTCAAATTAAGAGTTCCGTTTCGTAATTCCAGCCGCCTTTCCGAAGGCTTAATCTACTATAATAATTGGCTGATTCAATTCAAAGAACAGAATGACTCATCTGGTATTGCTATTTGTAGTTTTGTTCTAGGTAGCTTTTATAATACAATTGGTTTGGGTAACAAAGCAATATATCATTTTAAAACATCACTAGCTTATTTAGATTCGAGTAAACATATTGACAAATATCTTTTCGATGCGTATAAGTTTGAGAGTAGGGAAATGTGGCTTATTAATATCGGGGCATTGGGGCAGATTTATATCCAAATGCAAGATGTAGCAAATGGACTTAAATACACAAGATTAGCATTTCAAATACAGCAAAAAGAAGGAAAAGGCCCTAGTGGTTTTTTTATAACACATAACTTAGCAAATGGGTTTCTTCTTAATAATAATTTGGATAGTGCGGCTTATTTTACAAAGCTTGCTTACGATTCTAGTAAGAAAACTGACGAGGATATGTTACCAGTCATTTTTCAAACATGGTCAATGCTGGAGTTAAAAAAACAACATTTTGATAAAGCAGATTCTTTGCTAGTAAAAGCTTGGGAAATTATTAATGAGAAAAAAATTCCAACAATTGCGCCTTCTGGAAATGTTAATCCAGACTACTATCGGGCACTAATTCGAATTGAACAAAAAAAATATACAGAAGCTGCTGACTTTCTCAATAGTGATATTGAAAGAATAAAAAACATCAGGAATGAAAGAATTAGGGATTATAAATTATTAGCAGAAGTATATGATAAAATGGGCGATGCTGAAAAATCGAAAGAGAATTATAAAAAATATATCATTTTGCAAGATAGTTTGTTAGTGGACCAGCGCAAATTCAGCAAC
>JAYTXG010000333.1:0-4496 GCA_043743375.1 Sphingobacteriia bacterium | reverse complement strand
AAGAAAAACAAGGAGATTATGAACATGCACATGCAGGATTACCGTTAGTACAACATTCTTTGCAATTAATGTTGCATTATGTAAAAGAGGGGCGAATTTCTATTGAACAGATGGTAAATAAAATGAGCCACGCTGTTGCCGAGTGTTTTCAAATCAATAATCGTGGATATATTCGTGAAGGGTATTTTGCAGATTTAGTGATGGTTGATATGAATAAACCATATACCATTTCAAAGGAAAACATTTTGCATAAGTGCGGCTGGAGTCCACTAGAAGGTTTTGTTTCACCAGCAACTATTGAAAATACTTTTGTAAATGGGCATTTAGTTTATGGAAATGGGATATTTGATGAATCAAAGTTTGGGGAAAGACTTTCGTTTAATAGAGAATAGATGAATTATGCAAGTAGATAAAGTAACGCAGAATGATCTAGACATTTTTCATACGGATGAAGAACAGTCGGTTTTTCATCACCTCAACCTTACTTTAACCAATGGAGGCAGGCAGCATCTTCGGTATTTACTTAACAACCCCCTAACCTCAATCAATGCAATCCACAATACACAAACAACTATTCAACACCTACAAAAAATAATTGACCAATGGCCAGTTAGTCCAACTAATGGCACGATCATGGTAATGGAAAAATTTTACGAATCTTCGATAGATTCATATCCAAAAATACCTGATGCACTCAATAGTTTTTGGTACCAATTTTTTCATCAATCCGATTATTCTTTAACACTATTTACCATTCAACATGCAATAGATTTTTTACAAGGAATGCAAAAAATTGTTGAATTAACTAATACAATAGAAAGTAAGGGCCAACTTTATACTATAGCAGAAAAGATAGAACATCTCCTAAATAAAGCAACTATACAGGAGATGATACACAAAAATAAAAATAAGCTTCGAAATACCGAAGTGTTAACTTATGCAAACTTTATTAAGAATCGATACAAAACCGATCTTTTTGAATTAATCAATTTATACAGCAAGCTTGATGCTTATTTAAGTTTAGCAAAAGCAGGTGTAAAATATGGTTTTAGTTTTCCAGAAATGATTGATCAAAAAGAACCCTTTGTTATTGCAGATGGCCTTTTTCATTTTATGCTTTCCGTTCCAGTAGCTTATTCAATTGATTTTTCTGTGAAAGAAAACTTTTTATTCCTAACAGGGGCAAATATGGGTGGCAAAAGCACTTTTATTAAAGCAGTTGGTCTGGCCTTTTATTTGGCTCATCTCGGCATGGCCGTCCCAGCAAAAAAAATGAACCTTAGTTATTTTGATGGACTTCTAAGTAATATTCAGGTTACAGACAATATTGCAAAAGGAGAGAGTTTTTTCTTTAATGAAGTACAAAGAATTAAAAATACTATTGAAAGAATAAGTGATGGTAAAAAATGGATGATTTTAATTGATGAATTATTCAAAGGTACCAATCAACAAGATGCTGTAAAATGTAGCACTACTGTAATTGAAGGGTTAAGAAAATTACCCAATGCATTATTTGTATTATCTACCCATTTATATGAAATTGGTGAACCTCTTCAAAAGTATAGTAATATCCAATTCAAGTACTTTGAAACAGCCGTAAAAGACGATCAATTACTATTTAGTTACCAACTTAAAAATGGTATTAGTAATGATCGTTTAGGATACCTTATTCTTAAAAGAGAAGGCGTTGTTGGAATGTTAGAAAAATTATAATACCTTAACTCAAATTACTTTATTATGAAAGTGTTGTTTCGTTCTATTATCCTATTGACAATTATCTTTTGTATATACAGTGTATGGGTTTTGATTGGCGTTCCAAAAAGAACTATGATCTTAACTACAACTACAATTTCTAAAAATGCCAATATTACGATAGGCAGCAATTTAGGTAAGGGAAATATATTGGGTATTCAGCCCTATTTATCTGCAATTAATTACGCAAATATTCCTACGTTCAAAGAAAGCATTAGAGCATATTTAGTAGAAGCAAAAAATAATAATCTCCTAAATTCAAAAACTGTAGTGTTATTGCCAGAGCATATTGGCAGCTTTTTATTTGCTTATGAAGAAAAGGAATCTGTATACCAAAAACCAACTTTAGAAGAGGCGATAAAAGCTATTATTTTTGCAAATATTTTCAAATTTGGGATAACCTATTTATCCGCTCCTGCCGAAACAAATAAAGCAAAATATGGAGCTCTTACATTTAAAGCGGCTCAAACTGCAAAAATTTATTGGGAGGTTTTTGGGGAACTAGCAAGAGAATTCAATGTAACAATTGCCGCAGGATCCATTATACTCCCTGATGCCACTCGTACTGCAGCGGGTATAATAAATACAAAAAATGGATCATTATTTATTACAGCAGCAATATTTAATATTGAAGGAAAAATTAATGAAGAATTAGATAAGACCTTGTTCCCAGTAGACTATTTATCTGGTTTTATGAAAAGCTTTGAAACCTCAGTTAGGGTATATAATAAAGATGAAGCTACATCAGGTTGGCGTTATTATACTGCAAATTCAACATCAACTTACCCACCTATTCATAGTGGAATGGCCGTAAGTTTAGCAGGTAAGTTATGGGATAAAAAACAGGACGGGAGAGCATTGATTATACAAAATGGCATTTCAACAATTATTCCTCCTTCAACTACCGGAAGAATTATTAATCTTTGGGTGAACTAAAAATAGGAAATGAAAAAAGGAACCATTTTAATTATTGGAATAGTTTATTTATTGGTTTTGGAAATTACAAAAGTATACTTTATCATGCCTTTTCCAGGAAGTCAAAAAATAAATAGTATCAATTTTGCTTACTTTATTCATACTAATATCCTTTGGCTCCGATTAGTTGGAATAATGATTGTTTCATTCCCTATTTATCATTTTCTCAAGAACGGAAAGCCTTCTCAAAAAATCATTTTACTTGCTTCGATTATTTTATACACAACCGCTTTTTATTTATTTAATTATCGGTATTTAGCAGAAAAAATGTTTTATCAACCAAATAATATTTTATTCGCAAATAGTATAAGTGATACTACCAATAAAAATAAATTGGTAATTGCACTCTCTATGAATGGTAAAGCAAAGGCCTACCCTATTGATATTATTGGATATCATCACCAAATTCAAGACACTATTGATGATCAGGCAATTGTAATTACTTATTGCACCGTTTGCAGAACAGGACGAATTTATAGTCCGAAAATAAATGGTATCCCTCAGCAATTTAGATTGGTAGGTATGGATCATTTCAATGCAATGTTTGAAGACAGCATCACTAAAAGTTGGTGGCAGCAGGCAACAGGCACAGCAATAACAGGAAAGTTAAAAGGCAAACAATTAATTGAAATACCATCACAACAAATGCAATTAAGTGATTGGATTCAACTTCATCCCGAAACAACTATTTTACAACCTGATAGTAATTTTAAAAAGAAATACGCTAATCTCAAAGGTTTTGATGATGGAACTATTAAAAGTTCTTTAGAAAAAAGAGATTCGGGTTCTTGGAAGTTTAAATCTTGGGTAATTGGTATTAATTTAAATAGAAATAGTAAAGCTTATGATTGGAATTTTTTAGTGAGAGAAACTTTAATTAATGATGCAATTCAGGAAACACCGATATTAATTACCGTTGAGCCCAATAAAAAAACTTTTTACGCTTTAGAAAGCATGATCAATAGTCAGATTCTCCAATTTATAAAAACAGCAGATTCAACAAAAATAAAAGACTTACAAACCCAATCTATTTGGCTTCGCAACGGAAAATGTATTGATGGAAAATTTAAAGGCTTGCAATTAAAAAACATTCAATCATACCAAGAGTTTTGGCATTCATGGCAATATTTTCATCCAAATACTTTAACTTTTCCTAAATAATCATTAATTTTAATTGTTTGTAACTCCTCCATTTTTTAACTCCCGTGAGAGGACTATTATTTGTTCTGCGGATTAATCATCCAATTTTATGCTTGTAAAAACATTTGGCAGCGCCGTATACGGTGTTGATGCCATTACTATTACCATTGAAGTAAACGTAAGTATGGGGCAAGGTTATGCAATTGTGGGCCTACCCGACAATGCCGTTAGAGAAAGTTTACAAAGAACCGAAAGTGCAATTAAAACCAACAACTTTCATATGCCTCGCACCAAAGTGGTGGTAAATCTTGCTCCTGCTGATATAAAAAAAACAGGTTCAGCATTAGATTTGCCAATTGCTTTAGGTGTACTAGGGGCAAGTGAACAGTTAGAAAACCCAGAGCGATTGTGCAATTATATTATCATGGGTGAATTGGGTTTAGACGGATCTGTACAAGCAATTCGTGGTGCTTTACCCATTGCAATTCAAGCCAGAAAAGAAGGATTTAAAGGATTGATTGTACCTAAAGCAAATGTGAAAGAAGCAGCAATGGTAAATAATTTATTGGTATACGGAGTTGAACATTTAAAAGAAGTAGTTAATTTCTTTGCAGATGAAAACAGCTTAC
>JAYTXG010000332.1:0-4509 GCA_043743375.1 Sphingobacteriia bacterium | reverse complement strand
CTAAGTTTTCTTCCCATCTTTAAAAGTAAAATATTTAACTGATTATTTGTTGTCTTTCTTAAACCGAAATTTTTTTCATCACCAACAAATATTATATTTAACCCTCAATTGCCATATGAACAGTAAATCCAATCGTAGGAAAGCAATTAAAAACTTAATTGCTGGAACAACTGCAATAGCAGTTAGTCCTTTTGTTTCTGCCATGTCATCATCAACTATTAATTCTAAAAAATTACTTGGCAACATAAATCATTCTGTATGCAAATGGTGTTTTAATGATATTCCACTCGATCAATTTTGTATTGAAGTTAAAAAAATGGGCATTGTTGCTGTTGATTTAATTGGCCCAAAAGAATGGCCCGTATTGAAACAGCATAATCTTTTTTCTAGTATGTGCAACGGTGCAGAAATTAGTCTGGTTAAGGGTTGGAACGATACTCAATATCACTCAACTTTAATTAAAAACTATACAGATCATATTGATTTGGTGGCAGATGCGGGCTACAAAAATTTAATTAGTTTTAGTGGTAATAGAAATGGAATGGATGATGAAACCGGATTAAAAAATGCTGCTGAAGGGCTAAAAAAAATCATGTCACAGGCCGAAAAAAAAGGGGTAATTATACAGATGGAATTGTTTAATAGTAAAGTAGACCACAAAGATTATATGGCCGATAAATCGGCTTGGGGTATCGAGTTATGTAAGCGAATTGACTCACCCAATTTTAAATTGTTGTACGATATTTATCATATGCAAATAAATGAAGGTGATGTGATTCATACTATTAAAGACAATCATGCATATTTTGGGCACTACCATACTGCTGGAGTTCCGGGTAGGCACGAAATAGATGAATCGCAAGAATTGTTTTATCCTGCTATAATGAAAGCAATTGTAGCAACTGGCTATAAAGGATTTGTTGCGCAAGAGTTTATTCCAATAGCAAGTGATAAACTAGGGTCGTTAAAAAAGGCTATTGAGTTGTGTGATGTTTAAGAAGTAGGGATTGCGGCATTAGGGTCAAAAAAAATGTAATAATAAAAACAATAAAAAATGGCTGAGCAAAAATTTGATGCAATTGTAATTGGTTCAGGTATTAGTGGTGGATGGGCCGCTAAAGAGCTTACCGAAAAAGGCTTAAAAGTATTGATGCTCGAAAGAGGTCGTAATATTGAGCACGTAAAAGATTATGTGAATGCTAATAAAGAAGCATGGGACTATGAGCATCACGATCGTAAAACACAGGAAATGATTGCCAACAATCCTGTGCGTAACAGAGATTATCCATTGAATGAATCAACATTTAATATGTGGGCAAATGAAAAGGAAAGTCCATATACAGAAGTTAAGCGTTACGATTGGTTCAGGGGTTATCATGTTGGAGGAAGATCATTGTTATGGGGCCGACAAAGTTATCGCTGGAGCGATTTAGATTATGAAGCCAATGCTAAAGATGGAATTGCTGTTGATTGGCCAGTTCGCTATAAAGAAATTGAACCTTGGTACGACTATGTAGAAAAATTTGCGGGTATTAGTGGTAATAGAGATGGGCTAGCAGTTTTACCTGACGGACAATTTCAGCCACCAATGGATATGAATTGTGTGGAGAAAGATGTTGCCAAAAGAATTAAAGATTATTATAAAGGAGAGCGACCAATGATTATTGGCCGTACAGCCAATCTTACTCAAGCTTTAGAAGGCAGAGGCAATTGTCAGTTTAGGAATAAATGTTGGCTAGGTTGCCCATTTGGCGCGTATTTCAGCACTCAATCATCTACCTTGCCAGCAGCAATGAAAACCGGTAATTTAACGCTGCGTCCGTGGAGTATTGTCACCAAAATTATTTACGATAAGAATACAAAAAAAGCAACAGGTGTTGAAGTGCTTGATGCTGAAACTAATAAAACATACGTGTACAATGCAAAAATTATTTTCTTAAATGCATCTACTTTAAACTCAGCATGGATATTAATGAATTCAGCAACGGATGTATGGGAAGGAGGATTAGGAAGTAGTAGTGGTGAGTTGGGACATAATATAATGGACCATCATTTAGGTGTTGGAGCAAATGGAATAGTAGAGGGGTTTGAAGACAAATATTATTTTGGCAGAAGAGCCAATGGAATTTATATACCAAGATACCAAAATATAAAAGCAGATAAGCGCGATTATAAAAGAGGATTCGGTTATCAGGGTGGTGCTAGTAGACAAGGCTGGAGTAGAAATATTGCCGAGTTAAATATCGGTGGTGATTTTAAAGATGCACTAACAGAACCAGGTAGTTGGACAATGGGTATTGGTGGGTTTGGTGAAGTATTACCTGATCATGCAAATTTTATGACACTCGATAAAACGGTAAAAGATAAGTGGGGTTTGAATGTAATAAAGATTGATGCGGAATTAAAAGAGAATGAACTGAAGATGCGAAAGGACATGCAGGCAGATGCAATTGAAATGCTTACACAAGCTGGAGTAAAAGATGTAAAAGGTTATGATGCCAACGGTGTATTAGGAAGAGGTATTCATGAAATGGGAACAGCACGTATGGGAGCTGATCCAAAAACATCTGTAGTAAATAAACATAATCAAATTTGGGATGCACCCAATGTATTTGTTACTGATGGCTCGTTTATGACTTCTGCGGCATGTGTAAATCCATCATTATCTTATATGGCTTTTACTGCAAGAGCGGTTGACTTTGCAGTGAGTGAATTAAAGAAAGGAAATTTATAAATCAGCTCAAAAATAATATACCAATAATATTAAAATAAAAATATGAACAGAAGAGAAGCATTATCTAGTGTAGCCATTTTATTAGGTGGTACTTTAATAGGTGGGGAAGCTTTTTTATCGGGATGTAAAAACATATCAACAAACGTAATTGCATTTACACCCAGTGATATTGCATTTTTAAATGAAGTTGCCGAAACAATATTACCAGCTACAAGTACCCCTGGTGCTAAGGAAGCTAAAGTGGGTGAATTTATGACAATAATTGTAAAAGATTGTTATAAGCCATCTGAGCAAAATATATTTATGGAAGGAATGAAAGCATTGCAGTTTAAAGATGCAAAAGCAAAAATTAGCAAGTCTTTTATGGAAGCAACCCCAAAAGAGCGCCACGAATTATTAGTTGCTTTAGATGCTGAACAAAAAACATTTCAAGAGAAGAAAAAACCAGAAGACGCACCACATTATTTTAGAATGATGAAAGAATTAACGCTGTGGGGATTCTTTACGTCTGAAGTAGGTGCTACCAAAGCCTTGCGCTACGTTGCAATACCAGGTAAATATGAAGGATGTATTGATTATAAAAAAGGCGATAAAGCTTGGGCAACATAAGGAGTTAAGAGATAAGGAGTTAAGAGATAAGAATTACTTAATTACCTAATCCCGTAATGCCGGTTTTAGTGCTGTAATATGCATATTGTAAATAGTTAAAATTATTTTATGAATAATGATAGAAGAGATTTCCTAAAAACCGCAGGTCTTGCAGCAGCAGGAATGAGTTTGCCATTTACTGGTAAGAGTAACTTATTAGAGTCATTTGCTTCTTATAAAATCAATAAGAAATTCGGTATCCAATTATGGACAGTGAAAGAAGAAATGTATAAAGATGCTAGAGGAACACTTGCAAAATTGGCTGGATATGGTTATAAACAAATAGAGAGTTTTGAGGGAACACAAGGTATTTATTGGGGGATGAAAAATATCGAGTTCAAAAAACTGATGGACGATTTAGGAATGAATTTAGTTTCATCTCATTGTAATAATTCAGTTGATTTTCAACGCAAGGCTGATGAAGCTGCTGAGATAGGAGTGAAGTATTTGATATGCGCATATAAAGGGCCACAAAAATCGATCGATAATTTCAAAAAATTTAATGACGAATTTAATAATTGTGGTACAATCTGTAATAAGAACGGTTTGCGTTTCGCATACCATAATCATGATTATTCGTTTAAAATAATAGATGGACAAATACCACAAAAAGTAATGATGGATGGCACGGATGCTTCATTGGTAGATTTTGAAATGGATATTTATTGGGTAATTGCTGCCAAGGAAGATCCACAAGCTTGGTTTAAAAATTATCCTAATCGTTTTAAACTTTGTCATGTAAAAGACCAAACCAAAACAGCAACCGGAATTGAGTCATGCCAAATAGGAAAAGGCACTATTGATTTTAAAACAATTCTTGCAACAGCAAAAAAGCAGGGCATGCTTTACCATATTATAGAACAAGAAGCATTTACTGGCAGCACCCCATTACAAAGTGCTGAAGAAAATGCAGCTTATATGAAAAAGTTCAGAAGTTAAAAACTACGATATTCTCTTTTTACAAACTGATTGGCTTCATCAAAATTGGTAATTTTCATATTCGGTCCATCCCATAATAATTGGATATTTCTTCCAGGGTAAGAAGCATTTCCATTGGTATTTTTCTTTTGTAAATCGTTACTACGAATAGCCAAATTGCCCATTAGTACACTTTCTGTAAGCGGACC
>JAYTXG010000331.1:0-2592 GCA_043743375.1 Sphingobacteriia bacterium | reverse complement strand
CAATTCAGTTCCCGAAAGTAAGCAGCTATATTGCTGAAGCAACAGAATATGTGCAGCAACATTTTTCACAAAATTATGGAAGTACAGATGCACCTCATTTTTTTGTATCCACTTTTAAGGAGGCTGAAAAGTGGCTCAGCGATTTTTTAATAACTCGGTTTGAAAAATTTGGAGTTTATGAAGATGCGATTGTTGCTAACGAAAATATTTTACATCACTCGGTACTTTCACCAATGCTGAATGCTGGTTTACTTACTCCTCAACAAATAATTGATGCGATAATCAACTATTCTGAAAAACATAATACCCCATTAAATTCTGTGGAAGGTTTTATCCGCCAAGTTATTGGCTGGCGCGAATTTATCCGCATTGTATATGAAAAGGAAGGAAGCAAACAACGCACTACTAATTATTGGAAATTTAAACGTAAAATTCCAAAATCTTTTTGGACGGGAACCACTGGAATTGATCCAATTGATATTACTATCAAAAAAGTTTTACAAACTGGCTATTGCCATCATATAGAAAGATTAATGGTATTAGGAAATTTTATGTTGCTTTGTGAATTTGACCCGGATGAAGTACACCGATGGTTTATGGAATTATTTATTGATGCCTACGATTGGGTGATGGTGCCGAACGTATATGGTATGACGCAGTTTGCGGATGGCGGATTAATGACCACTAAGCCATACATTAGTGGCAGCAATTATTTAATGAAGATGAGTAATTATGAAAAAGGGGAATGGCAGCAGGTATGGGACGGATTATTTTGGCGTTTTATGCATGTACACAGAGATTTCTTCTTGCAGAACCCAAGGCTGGGTATGCTGGTGAGCACATTTGATAAGATGAATAAAGAAAAAAAAGATACTCATTTAGCCAATGCAGAAAAATATTTAAATAGGTTATGACAAGCAAAAAACCATGGAACCGCGTAAACCTACCTGTATACAGTATTAGCAGTAAAACAGCCAACAACAGCAACATGCACATCATTACTTATGCATCGCAGATAAGTATGCAGCCAAAACGTTTTATCTGCGGTATTTATAATGGTACACAAACTTTAATGAATGTAGAAACATCTGGTGAATTTGTTTTACAAATTCTTGCAAATACCCAATACCGGCTGGTTGATTTACTAGGTAAGAAATCGGGGAAAACGATTGATAAAATTGGTAGATTAAAAAAAAGAAATGAGTTGATCGACTGGAACGATTTTTACGTTTTAAAAAATTGTTTGGCCGTTATGCAACTAAAAGTAGTCAACAGTTTTGAAGGAGGAGACCACAAAGGTTTTATATGCGATGTGATTGCTTATAAAAACCTGAATGAAGGAGATGTGCTTACACTAGATACATTGAGAGAAAAAAAACTCATCCGCATTTAACATGAAAACGTTGAAAAAGGAAAACCTGCCTGTAAAACTTTGCATTGTTTGCAAGAGGCCATTCACTTGGCGAAAAAAATGGGAGAAAGTATGGGATGAAGTAAAATATTGTAGTGATAAATGCAGAATGAATAAAAGTAGAACTGATATTGTAAAGTAATGAAACAGGCAATTAATATAATATGGTTTAAACGCGACCTCCGGCTTACTGATCATAAACCACTTCAATTGGCTATTGAAGATGGATTGCCTACTATTTTGTTATATTGTTTTGAACCTTCGCTTGTAAATTATGGTGATAGTTCTGAAAGGCATTGGCGCTTTGTTCTTCAATCGCTACAGCAAATGCAAAAAGGTTTAGAAAAATACAATGCGGTCATCAACATTATTTATTCTGAAATAATCGTTGCATTTGAAGAAATAAATAATCGATATTCAGTTAAAAATATTTTTTCTCATGAAGAAACTGGCAATCAATTAAGTTTTGATAGAGATAAGTGTGTCAAGAAATTTTGTAAAATACAACATATTAAATGGATAGAGTCTCCTACAAATGGCGTAATGAGAGGAATCCAAAGCAGAAAAGATTTTAGTAACCATTGGCATACAATGATGCATGCTCCTTTGTTTGAAGTAAATTTGAAGAATTTAAAAACAGTAGAAGCAGCTGAGCTGCATAATTCTGTTACTAAAGAAGAAAATTTTTATAAAAATATCTCTACCAACTATCCAATTTTCCAGCCAGGGGGAGAACAAAAGGCATTTGAATACTTGAAAAGTTTTTTAAGTCAGCGTAAAGAAAATTACAGTAAGCACATTAGTAAACCGTTGGAAAGTAGGAAAAGCTGCAGCCGACTATCGCCTTACCTAACTTGGGGTAACCTGAGTATGAAACAAATTTATCAAGCAGCGTTAAAATCAATTGAACATACAGGAGATAAGTTCAATACTAATTTTTTTATTACCCGTCTGCACTGGCATTGTCATTTTATTCAAAAGTTTGAAAGTGAATGTAGAATGGAGTTTGAAAACCTGAATAAAGGCTTTGATGACATCAGAAATATTGAAAACGAAGCATACGTTACCGCTTGGAAAAATGGAGAAACTGGATACCCATTAGTAGATGCTTGCATGAAGTGTGTTATTGAAACGGGATATTTAAATTTCAGGATGCGAAGCATGCTTGTTTCTTTCCTTAC
>JAYTXG010000330.1:0-4915 GCA_043743375.1 Sphingobacteriia bacterium | reverse complement strand
AGAATCAGAACCTCCTATTAAATTCCCTGCAACAATTGTTGCACCTCTTCTCCATAAAGTTGTTTTAGTACTTACAATGTTATTGTTAAATTTCCAATTTACTGAACTTGCTTTCGGATTAGAATTTGCTTTTAAGTCGCCACCACCAATACAATTTACTCCTTCAATATTTACAATAGGTAATTTATTTACTTTAACTGTTATAGTGGATGATGATTGGCAGCCATCAAGTACTGCAGTTTTTACTGTGTACTTGGTAGTGGTTTTTGGAGAAGCAATTACACTGTCTTTATTAGTAACATTTAATCCTGTAGGAGGGCTCCATGTAAAAGAACTCAAGGAATCGCTTTTAGCAGTAATGAAAGTACCAGATCCCTCACAAATTACTGATGATGTAGTAATAAAATTAATGGGAGTTGCAACTTTTAATTTTGCAAAATTTGAGCCAGTAGAACAACCACTAAATGAATATGTATTTACAGAAAATTCATCTGATTTATTTACTTTAAGAATGGTATCAATAAATTTGAGTACTTCAAACTTTAATATCCGATTGTTCCTAGAGTCGGCAACATATAATGCCCCATTAATGTCAATAGTAAGTGCAGTAGGCTGATTAATCTGCGTTAAATTAGAACCAATGCTATTAGTTACGTTTCCTACAATAGTAGTGCCAATAGTATCATAAGCAGCCCATCGTTGAATTCTACTATTACCTCTATCAGCTATATAAATATTACCAACACCATCAACAAATACCCCAGATGGTGTATTAAGTTGTCTTAGATCCTCGCCAATTCCTCTGCCACCTGCAAATACGGCTCCAAACTGCTGATCTTTATTAAACATTATCACGCGATGATTTCCTGCATCTGCAACATATAATCTGAAATTGCGATCTACAAAAATACCCTGTGGGTTATTTAATTGATTATTAAGTGAACCAGCAATTCCAGTACCTGCAATTGTGTAGGAGTTTTTACCAATAGATGGCAAACGAATAATTCGATGATTTCCACCATCAGATACATAAACACTTCCAGTAATGTCTACAAAAACATTATTAGGAAAATTTAACTGAATATCGCTATTGCCGGCTCCATTTCCACCAACAATAGTTTTACCAATTATTGAACCATTTGTGTAATATTGAACTCGGTGATTATTCTGATCGGCCACATAAATATTACCCATAAAATCTACAAAAACACTTGTTGGATAATTCAATTGATCGGCTTCAGATCCTGCGCCTTTTCCACCTAAAATAGTAGTACCAACCAAATCTCCTTTTTTCCAAAGTTGAATTCGGTGATTTAATGGATCTGCTATATAACTATTGCCTTTTGTATCAACAAAAACAGATGAAGGTAGAATGAGTTGGGCTGCAGAAGAACCAGCACCATTACCACCAGCAATTGCTACACCCTCGTTTGCCCAAGAAGGCAATGTAGTGAATGATTTTCCAGATTTAGTGAACCAGTTTATAGATGCAGGAGTAGCCCCAACTAATTTTACTTTAACCGCAGATTCAGATGGAATTGCGCACTCTGTAGCAGTTACATAGGGTAATATTTTCTCTCCAATGGTAAAAGCTAAATTGGTATTTGTTGAACATGAATTTGCATTAACTGAACTCACATTATAAACAATATTAGATTGAGGCACTACTAAAAAAATAGAATCATTCACGTTAGTAATTCCAGTTGAAGGACTCCAATTGTAATTGCCAGCACCATTTAATTTAATAAAAGCCGAATCACCTTTACATAAAGCGGTATTGCCTGTTACTTGAATTGATGGATTTGCTAAAATATAAACTCCGTTTGATACTTGTCTGCAACCATTGAAAGAATAGGCAACTGCATTGTATGTGCCTTCAAGTGTAGGAGTAAAATTAGTAGCTAGTGGAATGGTATTATATTGTTGAACCCTAGCATTTTGTTGATCTAGAATATATAAATTACCAGAAGGATCAAAACTAATTGCCGAAGGTGATAATAATTGATCATTTTCACTGCCTCCAAACCCAGATGGGTTTCCGGCCATTGTATTAATTGTTAATCCATCTCCAGATATGCTTTGCACTCGATGATTGCCTGCATCCAATACATAGATATTAAAGAATGCATCTACTAATACATCAACTGGCTGATTTAATTGATTGCTGTTTGATCCCCTCCCATATCCGCCTGCAACAGTAATTCCGATTTTAGATCCTGGTTCAAATTTTTGTACCCGATGATTTGCAGAATCAGCCACATAAATATTAAAAAATTGATCCACACAAACTGCTTGTGGACTGTTTAATTTTGTTGAATCACTACCTGCCACTAAATCTCCTGCAACTGTTTCACCTACTGTTCCACCCTGTACCCATTTTTGTATTCGATTATTCCCAGCATCTGCTACATAAACAAATCCGGCAGCATCTACAAAAACATTTTTAGGATTATTTAATTGATTACTCTTGTTCCCAATACCATTTCCACCAGCAATTAAAAAGCCAGTATTTGAACCTGGTGCATACTTCATTACTCGATTATTTAATTGATCAGTAATGAATAAATTGCCAAAGTCGTCCACAAAAATTCCAGCAGGTTTATTTAATTGATTCGACCCATTTCCAGTTCCATTACCACCTGCAACTTTAATACCATCAACATTTGTTTTATTATAAGCAGTAATTTGATTATTTATTGAATCAACAACTAAAATTGACCCATTCAAATCAATACCAATACCGCCAGTTCCTCTAATTCTTTTTTGGTTGATTGACCCAGTAATATTCCCGCTGATTGGGGTAAATGCGAGAGTAGTAAAAATAGCGGTTGATTTTTTTACAATTTTCGAATTAATTGCCCATTCAATTTGAAATGGCCTTCTTCCAAAATTACCTAATACACTTCCATCGGTGGCACATTTTGGACCAGTTATGGAAACAGAAATACACTGCGCTGCCAATTGCGTTGAAGCAATAGCAAGTACCATAGCGGTACAAATTATAAGACGCAGTATATTACTTCTTTGCATGAATAATTTTAATAAAAAATACAAACCTCATAAGCCGGATTCTGTTTCAACTCCATCATTTATCTAGTCAGATCATTACTAATCTGATCTTGCTGCCTACCCTGAATCTTGGGCGAGCAGCCCTCAAGCGATTCTATACATGGCATTACAGTACCCAAGGTTTACCCGCTATAAATGTTACCATTTTTAGCAGTGAGCTCTTACCTCACTTTTTCACCTTTTCCTCGCCTAAGCGAAGTAGTTATTTTCTGTGGCACTTTCTCTTTCCCAATAAATTGGAAAGCCGGCGTTTAACCGGTGGGTTGCTCTATACTGTCCGGACTTTCCTCCCCGACTAGTCGGGGCGATGGTTCGGGTTTGTATATATCAAAGATATGAATTGAAAAGCTCTGTAACAAAGAACTAGCTGGTTTGCCGTATACATCGTATAAAATACCAAGAATTTGGTAGGATGTTACTACTTGTATTGGAAGTAAACCATAGTGGCACCGTAACCAAAACGGGCGTCATATTGGTTTACAAAATGTTTTACTGCTTTTTTTGATTTGAGGTATTCATGAACTTCATCCCTCAATTTGCCCGAACCAACTCCATGAATTACTACTATTTCGTGTTGTTGATGGGCAATAGAATTATCAATCCATTTAGCTAATTCATTTAGTTGTAAAGTGAGCATTTCAAAATTGCTCATACTTTTGAAATTGTCGGTTAGTTTCTCAATATGTAAATCAATTATTGTTCGAGGGGTAGGCAAATGCTCTTTTGCTTTTGAAGCATCATACACTTTATACCCTTTTGCAACTAATCTATCTAAGGGAAAAAATTCAGCTTCTTTATCAGGATATTTTTCAAACAATAAATAAGAAAATGTAGGTTCATTATTTTCCTTTAATGCTTCGATTTTTTGAAATACTTGTTTGGCTTTTAATTTCAAAACAGTTTCAAAGTGATTAACTTTTTCTTTTGCAGGCTGATCTAAGCTAAAATCAAATGAAAAAGATGGGCTATCATTAACAGTTGCAAAATCAACATCATGCAAATAAAAATCATGAAAAGGAAGTATTTCATTTATCAGTGCAAAATTTTCAACACCATTAAATAACTGCTGATAAATAAATTTAAAATTTATGCCCGTTTTATTTACTAAGTGTACTTTTAATACATCAACAACTTCATCATTAAAATCGTCGAGCTCAAATCTTGGAATAAAACTTAACCATACGCCAGTAGCTACTTTAATTTGATTGGGCTGAGGTTTTTCTTTTGGAATTTGGTCAATATAAATAGTAGGATCTATTTTTTTTAAAGGCACTAATTTTTTCTCCGTAAATCTTTTGAAATAAGGAAAGTCAATTTGATCCATATAAGCAGGAAACTTAACCCCTCTAATTTCTATCAATACCATTTTATCATTAATGATCTCTATTACTTTGCCTTCGTCATTGCTAAGTAGCACTATAATATCGTCTCCTATTTGGTACTTCATTATTGAGCCAATTTGCTTTTTCGTTTACCATATAAAAAATAAATTACTAACCCTATTCCCATCCAAACAAAAAACCAAACCCAACTTATAGCTGGTATTTCGATCATCAGATACAAGCAACACAATGCTCCTGCAACAGGAATGAATGAAAATGATTTTGCAAAACTTAAGTATGAGGTAGTTAAAGCAATTACCATGAATAAAAGAAATAAAATTTCTTGGTAACCTTCTTTTCCAAAATTAGCAAGCGCGTTGCTAATTCTTATTCTAAATAGATAGGTGATAACAAGAATAATAACAGGAATTAAATACTTCCCGTTGATATATGGTATTTGAAATGCACCTGAATTATTTTTTGCTAGTCGCGGTAAAACCAATACACCAAAGCATACCAATACA
>JAYTXG010000329.1:0-3700 GCA_043743375.1 Sphingobacteriia bacterium | reverse complement strand
TTTCAACAAGCTGCAGAATTAGGTAATTCTTTGGCAGCAAAAGAATTAGCAAACTGTAAATAAACCATTTATTGACAGTTTATGCCGTTAAAAATTATTTAATAATACTTTCAATGGCTTGTAATATATTGCATCATCGCTCTTCTAATAGAGTAAATTAAACTTTAAAATAATAATTTATGAAGAAAGTATTTTTATCGCTGACAGTGATTTTTTCTGCTGTATTTACTCTAAACGCACAAACTGCAGATGAAATAATTGCAAGGTATATTACTGCTATTGGAGGTGCGGAGAAATGGAGTAAAATACAATCACTTAAAGTAGAAGGACAGATTGAAGTTCAAGGTATTGCAATTCCTTTTACCATGCAAGGTGTTAACATGAAAGGCATTAGGGTAGATGCTGAATTTCAAGGAAATAAAATCATCGATATAACCACACCTGCCAAAGGATGGTCGCAAAATCCATTGAACGGAAAAATGACGCTAGGGCCTATTTCTGACGAAGAACTAAAATCTAAAGTGGATGATCTTGATTTGCAAGACGCATTTGTTGATTATAAAGGAAAAGGATCTACGGTTGAGTTTTTAGGAAAAGATGAAGAAGATGGTAATGAATACCTTAAAATTAAAATCACCTCAAAGAATGGTAATGAAAAGACTTATTTCTTTGATACCAAAACTTATTTGGCATATAAAGTAGAATCAATGACTAAACAACAAGGTCAAGATTTAAAAACTTCAGTAAAATTATTAGACTATCAAATGATAGATTTTGGAATTAAAATGTCTTTTAAATCAGATATGGGTCAAATGATGATGGTTACTAAAAAAGTAACAGTTAATCCTACTATTGATGAAACCATTTTTAAAGGAAATTAATTTCGCATTATTGTAATAATTAGTCCCGATTTATTCGGGACTTTTTTTTATCAATCCAAAAATAAAAAGATGAATACTAAAATTAAAATGAGCTATTTAATGCTTTTATTAGCAGTTGGTGTTTCGGCACAAACTAGTATTAACTCTTCCTACTTTCAAGTAATGAGTGCAAGGGCTTTAGGGCCTTCCACTATGAGCGGAAGGATTTCTGCAATAGAGGGTGTGGTAGTAGACGGACAAATAAATTTGTACGTTGGTACTGCCGGTGGTGGAATTTGGAAAAGTCAAAATGGTGGGCAATCATTTACTCCATTGTTTGATAAATATTGCCAATCAATTGGTGCTTTAGCAATTGAACCAGGCAATGTAAAAGTTGTATATGCTGGAACTGGAGAAAGTAATACCAGAAATTCTGTTTCTTATGGTGATGGTTTGTATAAAACTACTGATGGAGGAAGCAATTGGCAAAAAATTGGATTAGATAGTACAGAAAGAATCAGCAAAATCATTGTAGATCCTACGGACAAGAAAATAGTTTATGTAGCAGCACCAGGTCCTTTATGGAAATCTTCAACTCATAGAGGGTTATATAAAACTATTGATGGAGGTAAAACATGGAACAAAATTTTGTATGTGAATGACGAAAGTGGTTGTGCAGATATAGCAATGATTCCGGGCAAATCAACTACTATGTTCGCCTCTATTTGGCAATTCAGAAGAAAAGCATATTCATTTAGTTCTGGTGGTTCAGGAAGTGGGTTGTATAAAACAAATGATGGTGGAAAAACTTGGAATAAATTAATCAAAGGATTGCCAGAAGGCGATTTGGGAAGAATTGTAATAACCGTTAACCCTTCAAAACCAGCTGAAATTTTAGCTATTGTTGAAGCAAAAGTTCCCGGCTTATACATTTCTGAAGACGAAGGAGAAACATGGAAAAAATTGGCATCAACCGATAATTTAACTGCTCGCCCTTTTTATTATAGCACATTGGTGTATGACCCAAAGGATTCCAAAAAAGTATATCGACCAGCTTACGATTTTCAATATTCAAATGATGGTGGATATTCATGGAGCAATTCATTATTTGGTGGAGTGGCACCGCATGCAGATCATCACGCATTATGGATAAATCCAAATAATACCGACATGCTATTTTTAGGAACCGATGGAGGTGTTTATGTGAGCACTAATAAGGGCTCGGCATGGCAGTTTTTAAATAATTTGCCTGTTGGGCAATTTTATCATGTGAGTGCCGATAATCAAGTTCCCTATAATGTATATGGCGGTTTGCAAGACAATAATAGTTGGATGGCACCAAACACTTCGCCGGGTGGTGTTACAGCAGTTGATTGGAGAACAATTGGGGGTGGAGATGGATTTTGGGTACAGCCTAGTTTAGTAAATTCTACTATTATATTTTCAGAGTCACAAGGTGGTGAAATGAATAGAATTGATTTATCAACCGGTTTATCTTTTGGTGTTAGACCCAAAAAAGTAGCAGGGGATGATGAGCATAGGTGGAATTGGAATACTCCAATTGTAATGGGGGTTTCTAAAAAGAAAAGTGTAAATGGTAAGCCTGTTTACAATTTATATACTGGTGCACAATATTTATTTAAGTCGAATGATGATGGAAGAAATTGGGAAAGAATTTCTCCAGATTTAACCACAAACGATAGCAACAAAATTAACCAGGCCGAAAAAAATGTTGGCATCACTGGAGATAATACCAGTGCAGAAAATCATTGTACTATTTTTACAATAACTCAAGACCCTAAAAACGAAAATATTATTTGGGCAGGAACCGATGATGGTAATTTACAGTTAACTATAGATGGAGGAAAAACTTGGCAGAATAAAGCTGCAGGCATTTGGAAAACAGGCGTTCCAGCACATAGTTGGATAAGTAGTATAGAAGTTTCATCATTAGATCAAAAACGCATTTACGTAACGCTAGAAAATCATATGTATGGCGATATGAATACTTATGCAGTGGTAAGTAAAGATGGAGGCAATACTTGGATAAAATTCAGTTCTTCGGAGTTCACTGGATTTGCACATATTATTAGAGAGGATATTGTAAATGAAAAATTATTGTTTTTAGGAACAGAAATGGGATTATTTATTTCATTGGATGGCGGCACAAATTGGATGCGTAGTAAATACCAAAACATGCCATGGTATAATTTGGTGAGAGATATAAAAATTCAACCTCAAACAAATGATTTAATAATTGCTTCACATGGTAGGGGAATTTATATCATTGATAATTTACAACCATTGCGAGAGTTGGTAAAGTCGGATGTAAATCAAGCGGTAATTTTATTTCCTATTCAAGTATTTAAATATAATTATTCTCCACAATTATCCCAGCCCGCATCCAATTTAGCAGGATGGGTGGGTGATAATAAAGTATTGGCACCAACCTTTTATTATTATTTAAAAGAAAGAAGTAATTCAGGCGTGAAAATTGAAATTTATGACGCTGTTAATAAAAAAATAAAAGACGTTAATGGTACAGGATTAAAAGGATTGAATAGAGTGTACTGGGATTTATCTATTAACCCTCCAAAAGTTGCAAGAGGTGGTTTTATAGTTCAAACCTCCATTTTATCTTCTTCAGTAATTGGACCAAAAGTTGTAGCTGGTAAATATAAAGTAGTAGTTAAAGCAGATGGTAAAGAGTATATTCAGTCTATTCAAATAGATGCGAATCCCGCCAAAGGCTTTGACGCAGCATCCATTGCATTATTGAATAAGCAGAGTATGCGATTGTATGATTTGCAGGAGCAATTATTTGGCTTGGTTGATTCTTT
>JAYTXG010000328.1:0-1855 GCA_043743375.1 Sphingobacteriia bacterium | reverse complement strand
TAGAATTGGGGTTGATAAGAACTCAGGAATTATTGGCCGCAAGAAGAATTGATGGAGCCGAACAATACTTTACAAGCGCTTATGAGTTTGGGTATAGTAAGAGCTTTGATGAAACACTTAAATTTTGGAATAGAGAAAAAATATTGGGAGATATTGTTTGGGTAATCAGAAAATTTCAACCCGATATTATAATCAATCGCTTCCCGGGCGATGCAAGAGCCGGACATGGCAATCATTCTGCTTCTGCCATTCTTTCTCAAGAAGCCTACAATGCCGCTGCTGATCCCAATCGTTTTCCTGAACAATTAAAATATGGGGTTGAGATATGGAAAGCAAAACGACTTTTATGGAACACATTTAGTTTTGGTGGAACAAACACTACCAACGATACTCAATTAAAAATTGATGCGGGAGTTTACAGTTCATTATTAGGTAAGAGTTATGGAGAATTAGGTGGTGAAGCAAGAACAATGCATAAGAGCCAAGGGGAAGGCCGCCCTCGAGTTAAGGGATCTCGTTTCGAATACTTTGTAACCATCGCAGGCGATACAGCTAAAATTGATTTGATGGATGGTGTTATTACTGATTGGACAAGAATAAATTCCGAAGGTGGAATAGTTAAAGAAGCTATCAATAAAATAATTCAACAATATGATTTTGAACATCCCGAAAAATCAGTTTCTGCTTTAGTGGAATTGTATAAAAAAGTTCAAGGGTTGAGCTATCATGATATTTGGTGGTACAAAAAGAAAAAAGAAATTGAGGACTTAATTATTGAGTGTAGTGGAGTTTTTGTAGAAGCTACTACTGATATTGAATACGCCGTACCTGGTGAAAAATTAACCATAAACTTATTTTTGAATAAACGGAATAATGTGGACTTGCAGTTAGAGAAAGTTTTATTAAATACTGCAGCTGAAAAAAGCTATGATACCACTATTAACCTTAAAACTGTTGCTAATAATAATTATACTTTTAGCAAAACTTTTATGGTACCCGAAGGCATGCCAGTATCACAACCATATTGGTTAATAAAACCACTTGCTGATATAGGTAATTTTGTAATTGACGACCAAGATATGGTAGGCAAATCAATTGCTGATCCTGCATTTATGGCTAGATTCGATTTTAATATAAGTGGTATAAGCTTTTTGGTAGAACGACCAGTTCAATATAAATATGTAGATCCAGTAAGAGGAGAAGTTTATCAGCCTTTAACTATTATTGCTCCATTTATAATTTCGTTGAATAAAAATGTGGTGCTTCCAAATGTATTTATTGATAAAAAATTACAAACTCCTACCTCACAACTGCTTCTTCAATATAAAACGAATATCAGCGCTAATTCAGTGCCAGTTTCTGTTAGTATTAAAGGTGATGACGATAAATTGCTATTAACTAAAGATACATTGATGAATTTAGAATTAGGAGCTGTTTATTCTTTTCCAATTGATGTAAAAAATATAATATCAAAAGCAAACACTTCAAAAATATATGCAGAAGTAGCATTTACTAAAGATGGGAAAAAGAATGCCTTTACACATTATCTAAAAACGATTAAGTACGATCATATTCCTTCTATTAATTATTTTTATAGAGATAATGTAATTGTTGTAAATGATAAAATTAATACAGTTGCCAAAAAAGTAGGATATATAATAGGGGCTGGTGATTTGGTTCCGGATGCATTAGAACAATTGGGTTATACGCTTAGTTATATTAATGAGAAGGATGTAACTGATACTTACTTAAAAAATTTCGATGCAATTGTAGTTGGTATAAGGGCTTTTAATATTTATGAATGGCTCACAACAAAAAATGATGTGCTCAATCAATTTGTTGCAAATGGAGGACA
>JAYTXG010000327.1:0-2852 GCA_043743375.1 Sphingobacteriia bacterium | reverse complement strand
TTTTTAATAGCATATAAATCGTAAAATGATTGAACAGGAATACTGTTACTAGTATTCAGCTTTACATTTCCCCCATCTCCCATTATTCTACCTTTCAGCATTATTAACGGATAAATAGCTTTAAGTATAGACTGGCGCCAAGTCATATTTTTTTGTTTAATGAGTAATAAAATAATTACTACAATCGAAACAAAGGAGACTATTTTTTTCATTGATTTATATTTAACCTACCATCCATTTTAATAATTTTAATTTACCAGTAAATGGTGGATATTTTAATGATGGGTCGAACCATGTTGGCGATTTCATCACCGATTTTTTATGACTAAAAGTATCAAAACTATATTTACCATGATAGGCACCTGTTCCACTAAAACCCCTGCCACCAAAGGGTAAATGAGGATTCATTAAATGAACACTAGCTGTATTTACACAAACTCCTCCAGCTGGCACTGCATCGAGCCAATCATTTTCTTTTTTAGTAGAAGAAGTGAAAATATAAAATGCCAACGGATTGGGATTATGTGCAATAATAGCTTTAGCTTCTTCCATAGTATCGAAAGTGAGTATCGGTAAAATTGGGCCAAATATTTCGTCTTTCATTATTAATGAATCTATATTTACTCCATCTAAAATAGTGGGCTCAATAAATAAATTAGCTGCATCATATTTACCACCGTATACAATTGTGCCATCTTTTAAATATTGAATAATTCTATTAAATTGTTTTTCATTAATGATTCTACCATACCCTTCTGTGTTTATTGGATCAATTCCATAAAACTGTGGTATCGCTTTTTTAAGTGCATCAATCAATTCGTTTTTTTTGCTTTGATGAACCAATACATAATCTGGTGCAACGCACATTTGTCCAGCGTTAGAATATTTAGGCATTGCAATACGTTTAGCAGCTATACTTATATTGGCGTCGGCTTCTACCACACACGGACTTTTCCCTCCCAATTCCAAAGTTACTGGTGTTAATTTTTCTGCAGCCATTTTGTATATGATCTTTCCAACAACTGTACTACCTGTATAAAAAACATGATCAAAACTAAAGTTGTTCATCATTTCAGGAATAATTGTTGCTCCATCACCTGGCACATACAGAACTTGCTCAGGAGTAAAACATGCTTCAACAATTTTTTGCATAACAGCAGCAGTAGCAGGCGCAAATTCACTTGGCTTAAGCACTACGCAATTACCTGCAGCAATGGCACCCATTAAAGGAGTAAATAATAATTGAAAAGGATAATTCCAAGGACCAATAATTAATACAACTCCTAAAGGTTCTTTAACTATTTTACTGCTAGAAGGAAGATTTAGCAGATTAGTTGCCACAGCTTCTGGTTCCATCCAATTTTTTAAATTAACCAAAGTATCTTTTAGCTCAGCCATAAAGAATCCGTTTTCTGTTACCCAACTTTCTTCTTTGCTTTTATGCAGATCAGTATATAGTGCATCATAAATTTCTTGTTCATTATTGGCAACCGCTTTTTTTAAAGCCAGTAATTGTTGTTTGCGAAATTCATACGGTTTTGTTACGCCTGTATTAAAATAAGTTCGCATTAATTGCAATTGCGCTTGTATCCTATTCATGTTGATTATATTTAAAGAATACAAGTTAACTAAAATGGGTATTGATAAATAAGGGATTTTAAACAAAAAATAATTATATTGAACCCTAATAATTGCTCCAACATGAAGAATAACAATTCCCGTCGCTCTTTTATTCGCAATAGCGCCATTGCTGCTGCTAGTTTTTATATTGTTCCTCGCCATGTATTAGGCAGAGGATTTACTGCTCCTAGTGATAAACTACAAATTGCTGGTATTGGTGCTGGTGGTAAGGGTGAGAGTGATATTGCCAATTTTTTTAAAAGTGGTAAAGCGGATATTGCTTTTTTATGTGATGTTGATGATAGGCAGTCTGCAAAAACTAGAACCAATTTTCCGAACGCAAAATATTATAAAGACTATCGAGAAATGCTCGATAAAGAACATAAACATATTGATGCAGTTTCTGTATCTACTCCCGATCATATGCACGCCTCACAAGCTTTAGCTGCTATGCAATTGAAAAAACATGTGTATGTTCAAAAACCATTGTCGCATGATATTTTTGAAGCGCGTACAATGACTAAAGCAGCACATCAATATAAAGTAGTTACCCAAATGGGAAACCAAGGTTCTTCTGGTGATGGGGTTCGCCAATTAATTGACTGGTACAATGCAGGTATTATTGGTGATGTACATACTATTTATTGTTATACCGATAGACCAGTTTGGCCTCAAGGTGTAGGTTGGCCAGCAACTAAAGGAACTATTCCACCTGAATTAGATTGGAACCTTTGGCTTGGCACTGCCCCTCAAAAAGATTATGTAGATGGATTGCTTCCGTTTAATTGGCGCGGTTGGTGGGATTATGGCACAGGTGCACTAGGAGATATGGCCTGCCACATCATGGCGCCAGCTTTTGCTGTATTAGGTTTGGGTTATCCTATTTCTGCAGAGTGTAGCGTTGCTACAAGGTATTTACAACCGTGGACTAGGGCATATTATCCAGAAAGTTGCCCAACAGCTTCACATATTATTTTAACTTTTAAAGGACAGAATGGTAAGCCCGATATAAAATTACATTGGATGGATGGAGGAATTCGTCCGGACAGACCAGAAGAGCTCGGACCAAATGAGATGATGGGAGATGGTGGCAATGGAACAATTTTTATTGGCACTAAAGGAAAAATGATCTGTGGTACTTATGGTGCCTTACCTAATTTACTTCCTACATCTAAAAGTTCAACAACTATTGTTCCTCAAACAATTGCAAGAGTAAATAATGGAGATAATGG
>JAYTXG010000326.1:0-4780 GCA_043743375.1 Sphingobacteriia bacterium | reverse complement strand
AAAAATTGTATTTAATTAAACTAAAATAAGTAAAATGGCTTTAGAATTAACAGACGCAAATTTCCAAACAACAGTGTTGGATAGCGATAAATTAACATTAGTAGATTTCTGGGCAGAATGGTGTGGACCATGCAGAGCAATTGGGCCAGTAATTGAAGAATTAGCAAAAGAGTATGATGGTAAAATTAATGTAGGTAAAGTAAACGTAGACGTTAACCCTAAATTAAGTGTTGATTATGGTATTACTTCTATTCCTGCTATTCTTTTTATAAAAGGCGGACAAATAGTAGATAAGCAAATTGGTGCTGTACCAAAGTCGGTTTTAGATAAAAAAATTAAGTCTTTAATGTAATTTAAAAAAAACAAAGTTTAAAGTCCGTAAGTAGCCGTAAATGCTATTTACGGACTTTTTTTTGCAAATATTCATTGATTATTGCGCAATGACTAATGCTCAAAAACCCTTATCTTACTTTCCTAAACTATGCTAATCAATTGCTTATGGAAAGGTTTCAAGGATTTTTTGGAATAATATTGATTTTAGGAATCGCTTTTTTATTTTCTAATAATAAAAAGAGGATTAATTATCGACTTGTTTTTAGTGGTATTTTATTACAGATTGTAATTGCGGTATTGGTATTAAAAGTTCCTCCAGTGACTAGGTTTTTTCAGATGTTGGGTCGCGGTATGGAAAAAATTGAACGTTTTGCAAGGGAGGGTGTTGCATTTGTGTATAGAGGTATCATGGTAAATACACCTGCAGGAGTAAAAGATTTTGGGGAAGGTGGATTTGTATTTGCGTTTAGCGTTACATCTACTATTATATTGGTTTGTGTGTTGGTAGCTATATTATACCATTTTGGTGTAATGCAGTTCATCGTTTCCATTATTGCAAAAGCAATGAATTTTATTATGAAAGTGAGTGGTGCAGAGGCTTTGAGTAATGTGGCTAGTGCTTTTGTAGGGCAGGTAGAAGCACAGGTTATGATACGCCCCTACTTAGCTTCTATGACAAAAAGCGAATTGCTAGCAAGCATGAGTGGAAGTTTAGCATGTATTGCTGGAGGTATATTAATAGTATATGCCAACATGGGCGCCAAAGCTGAATATTTGTTAACCGCCAGTTTAATGGCAGCGCCAGGAGCATTGGTTATTTCAAAAATTGTATTTCCCGAAACCGAAGAATCTCAAACAATGGGGGAAGTAAAGTTGGAAGTAAAGAGTCCGTATAGCAATTTAATAGATGCAATATCTCATGGTGCTAGCGATGGAATGAAAATATCCATCAATGTAATTGCCATGTTAATCGGGTTTATTGCGTTGATTGCTTTTATAAACTGGGGAATAGGTAAATTCATTCCTGGGGTTACACTAGATGTAATTTTTAGCAAGTTATTTTTTCCCATGACTTGGGCAATGGGTGTTCCTTCGGTGGATATTGCTAATGCGGCATCATTACTGGGGCAAAAATTAACAATTAATGAGTTTGTGGCGTTTAATAATTTAACAACTAAGGCGGTTCCGATAGTTTCCGAAAAAGGGACATTAATTGTAAGTATTGCTATATGCGGGTTTGCCAATTTTAGCAGTGTAGGTATGCAAATTGGGGGAATCGGAGAATTGGCTCCATCACGTAGAGCCGATTTGGCAAAATTAGGTTTAAAGGCATTGTTATGCGGTACACTTGCCTCCTATTTATCGGCTACAATTGCAGGGATATTAATGTCATAACAAGTACCTTTGCATAAAGAAAAATTTATGAGTAGTGCAGCGGTGCAAGTTTTAGTAGATGCAGAAAAAAATCCACAATTAAAAAGTATAGGGAATAAAATTATAGCCAAGCAAAGAATTTTGTTTGATGAGGGTGTTTATTTATTTGAGCATGCTTCCTTATCATTTGTAGGTGCTTTAGCCAATTGGGTGCGAGAAGAAAAGCACGACGATAAAACATATTTTAACAGAAACTTTCATATAGAGCCAACCAATGTTTGTGTGTTCTCTTGCTCCTTCTGTTCTTACTCAAAACTATACTCCAACAGAGAGGAAGGTTGGGAATTGAGTATAGATCAGATGATGCATATTGTAAAAAGTTATGATGGCAAGCCTGTAACCGAAGTGCATATTGTTGGAGGCGTTCATCCAAAAATGACGATGGATTTTTTTGTTGAATTATTAAAGACAATTAAAGCGCATCGCCCCGAATTACATATAAAGGCCTTCACTCCTGTTGAGTTAGATTACATGTTTAAAAAAGCAAAAGTAAGTGTAGAAGAAGGAATGCGAATTGCGCATGAAGCGGGGCTCGATTCATTACCTGGTGGTGGTGCTGAAATATTTCATCCAGATATACGCAAACAAATATGTGATGATAAAGTAAATGCGGAGGGTTGGTTACATATACATAAAACGGCACATCAATTGGGTATGCATAGCAATGCAACATTGTTATACGGACATATTGAATCATTTGCACACCGTATAGATCACATGGAGCGATTGCGCAGCTTGCAAGACGAAACTGGTGGCTTTAATACTTTTATTCCGTTGAAGTTTAGAAACAAGGACAATGATATGAGTAATATTAAAGAGAGTACTATTGTGGAGGATATGAAAATGTATGCTGTGTCGAGAATCTACATGGATAATTTTTCGCACTTAAAAGCCTATTGGCCAATGTTAGGTAGAAAGAATGCGCAATTATCATTATCGTTCGGGGTGAATGATATAGATGGAACGATAGATGATTCTACTAAAATATATGCTATGGCAGGCAGTGAAGAACAGGTGCCAAAGATGAGTACAGCCGATTTGGTGCGTTTAATTCAGCAAGTAAAAAGGCAGCCTGTTGAGCGCGGAACCCTCTACAACGAAATTCATGATTTTGCTAATGTAGATCCTGCGAGTTTAGAAGTTGATCCGATGATGAATTAATTTCTCCGCATATTTACTCGAAGTGGACTTTTAAGCTTATCCTTAAACTTACTTTTATGTATTTTAGTGAAATATGTAACATTTTCCACAACTTATGTAACACAATTTGCATAGAAGAGAATTTTCTTTGTTGTAAGATTTCTTAACAACCAATTTAAAATAAAAAAAATGAGTTCAGGTAAAGTATTATTAGGCGTACTAGCAGGCATAGCCGCAGGCGCAGCACTAGGAATTTTGTTAGCTCCCGATAAAGGAACAAATACACGTAAAAAAATAACTAAAAAAGGGGATGATTATGTTGAAGAATTAAAATCAAAGTTTGATGATTTTCTAGACAATATTACCGAAAAATTTGATTCAGTAAAAGAGGATGCTGACGATTTAATTAAAAAAGGAAAATCAAAAGTACAAGAAGTAAAAAGTGATCTTAAAAATGCTGTGAACCAAAATGTTTCTCATAATCATTAAATTAAATGAACATGGAAGAAAAAGCAACGCCAATAGAATCACTATTTGAAAAAGCAGAAACTTACGCAAAAACCAACTTAGATTTATTTAAACTAATAGCCATCGATAAATCGGCTGACGTAATTTCATCAATCGTAGCAAAATTAGCTGTCATCGTTGTAGTTTTATTAATAGCCGTATTAATAAATATAGGTTTGGCATTATGGATAGGCGATGTGTTGGGCAAATCATATTACGGATTCTTCATTGTTGCTGCTTTCTATGTTTTAGTTGCTCTAATACTCCATTATAAAAGTGGTGTACTATTAAAAGTACCCGTAAACAATTCCATTATTTTACAAATGATAAAAGAAAAAAATCATGAAAAACCTTTTACCAAATGAATCACTTGTAGAAGCAATCGCATTGTTAGAAGCAAAACGCGATAGAGAATTAATAGAACTAAAAGAACAATTTCATGCTGTAAATGAAAGTTTAAAACCCATCAATCTCATTAAAGATGCATTCAGATCAGTAACAGCTTCACCCGATTTAAAAAATGGAATCGACAAAACCTTAATTGGAGGTTTTTCTGGATTTTTAGTTAAAAATATACTATTCCGTAATTCATTCAACCCTCTAAAAATAATTACAAGAATAGGCCTGCAAGCCATCACTGCAAGTTTCGCTGCCCAAAATTCTGATAAAATAAAATCAACTAGTCAAAAACTTTTTCATGCTATACTTTCAAAAATAAAATTGCTTAAAAACGAAGTTCATGAAAGTTAAATATAATTGGAAAAAATAAAACGCAAATGAAAAAACAATTATTTTTAAAAGGTTTCCTATTTATTCTACTCACTACATTTACAATTTATGCAGCAGTGAGTGACATCTTTAAAGCAGGAATGGGATTCGGAATTTTTATTGTAATAGTTGTTGTTGCTCTCATAATTTTTATAAAAAATTATATGTTACTCGGCTATTGCCGTTAGCCTTTTTTTTATTTTATTTATTAAATTATAATGGAAAAACCAGTTAATATTCCTTTTTATTTAAAAATTTCTCAAATTCTGATGGGCATAATTGCCTTGTTTTTTGTTTTGTACGTTGGTAGTGAAATTATTCGCCCGTTACTCTTTGCGCTTATCTTGGCTATCCTCTTAAATCCGCTTGTAGAATTTTTGCAACGTAAAAAGTTTAACAGGGTATTATCAATATTAATCACGGTGCTTTTTGCATTTATATTCTTATCAACTTTATTATATTTTATTTTTTCACAAGCAAGCCTGTTTTCTGATGCTGTTCCACAGCTTAAAATAAAATTTAATTCATTGATTGAACAAATTATTCATTGGTTCTCGCAAACTTTTAATGTGAGTCCAAAAAAAATTAATAGTTGGAT
>JAYTXG010000325.1:0-2723 GCA_043743375.1 Sphingobacteriia bacterium | reverse complement strand
AATGTTATACAGTTATGTAAATAAGTAACAACATTCACATGTAATTAGGATGATTATTGCTGAAGCAAATTAGCCGCTGCATACCCATAACTTGTTAGTAAAGAAATTGAAAGCTATTAAAGTATATTTTTCTTTATAAAGTGCTACTATAGCGATTATTCACTTACTCAAATCCTTACTGAATTATACCTATTGCACACCACACAATTCAGTTAGCACTAATCCATCAGATGCATAACAGTATCAAAAATTAACAACTATTAATGGAGTAAAGGCTGAAAATATATCTGTAATTGAAATGCTAAAGTAAAGCCTATTAAGATTTTTTATCATCTTATTGATCATTTATAAACTAACTGCAATAAAACTTAAAATAGTAAATTTTTATCAGTTTTGGATTTTTAACCTTTGCAAAACATTACAACTACATTTATGTAAATCTTAGGACTCAAAAACAGTACTATTTTACGGTATCTATAGATTTTAATAAATCGGAAATAAAAGAAATTGATCATTTTTTTTGGGGAAAGTCGATTTTTTCGTTCCTTTATTCGAGTTAAGTTTAATGAATATTTTCTGACCCTGCAATTCAAACTTCAAAATTCCAAGAGTATTGTAAAAATTGAAGTGAAGTTATATTTGCAATTTTTTAAAGTTTGGTTATTCCAGCATTATTGGAATGCTTTAATTAAAGCATTTACATCTTTTTTGTTGCACAAAGATGTGCCAGAATGCATTGTTGCTGCTGAACCACAAGCCACACCATAACGGACTGCTTGTTGTAAACTTTCATTTTTTGAGAGTTTTAATACTATACCTGCTAGCATACTATCGCCAGCACCAACTGTGCTTCTAACTTCAATTTTTGGAGGTAAAAAATGTTCAACAAATTCTTCTGTAACCAATAAAGCACCATCTGCGCCGAGAGAAATAACGATAACTTCACATTTTTTTTGTTTTATGATTTCGATTGCTTTTACTTTTGCAATTTCTCGTTCAATTTTCTCTATACCTACCAACATGCCCATTTCTCTTAAATTAGGTTTGATAAGATATATACCTTCCCTAATGGCAAGTTGCAACGGTTCTCCCGAGGTATCTAGAATAAATTTTGCTCCAATCTTTTTTACAATTTTTGCCATTCTGGCATAAAAATCAATTGGAACACCAGGAGGCAAACTACCACTTGCAACTATAAATGAAACATTTTTAAGATTAGAAAGGTAACACAACAAAGGTTGCCATTCTTTTTCTGAAACAATGGGACCTTTAACACTTAAGAGATATTGTTTTGAACTCAATTCATCAAAAATAATTAAGCTTTCCCGAGTTTCGTTTTTAATTAAAAATGTTTTAAAATCAATTTTTTTCTTGTTAAATAAATGAATAAAAAAACTACCAAAGAAACCACCTGCAAAAAATAATGCAGTTGAAGAACCGCTTAAATTTTTGATAGCTCTAGAAATATTAATACCGCCACCTCCAGATTCACTTTTTACAAGCTTAGATAGCAACTTTTGATTTTCAATTAGTGAAGGCACCAAAATACTTTTATCTATTGTTGGATTTAAGGTTATTGTTACAATTCGATTCATATTATTTTTAAAAGATGTTGCTATTTCTATTATTCGTTATTTTAATTCTATTCGGGTAGACAAGTACTTAATTAGTTGTAGATTATTTTACATGTATGAAACTAATTTTAATCTACAGATTAAGTATTATATATTTCAAATAAATGGTTGCATAATTAACAGTTTTATTATTTTAAAGCATTAATTCAAAATCAAACAGATTAGAGGCTTAAATATAAAAGCTATGTATTAATTACATAATTTTATAAAATACTTACAAGTACCACTCATTTTATGAAATAAATATGCTAACTGTTTTATGAATAGTAAATTAGTACAACATAAATCATTAAAAATGAAATCCGATATAGGAATATCATCGGCTGATTATACTGTAAACAACCAAGTTAAATTAATACATAGTGGTAAAATATATTTTGATTCATTAAGCAACCTAATTAAAAAAGCAAAGGAAAGCATCCATATTCAAACCTATATTTTTGCAGCTGATGACACAGGAAATATGATTGCAAGTGCTTTGAAAGATGCAGCAAAGAGAGGAGTAGAAATTCATTTACTTGTTGATGGATATGCTTCACAAGATTTACCAAAAGATTTTATTGTACAATTGAAATCAGCTGGAATTAATTTTAGATTTTTTGAACCATTTTTTAAAAGTAATCATTTTTATTTTGGTAGAAGATTACATCATAAAATTATTGTAGTAGACACAAAATATGTACTAGTTGGCGGATTAAACATAGCTAACCACTATAATGATTTACCCAACAAACCCTCTTGGCTCGATTTTGCATTATATGTTGAAGGAGAAATTGCCCAGCAACTTTGTGTACTTTGTTGGAAAACCTGGAATAGCTTCCCAATAAAAATGGATAAAATACCCTGTGAAAGTGCAACTATTGATTATGCAATTCTTAAAGAAAAACAAATTGAAGTAAGAATGCGGCGTAATGATTGGATAAAGAGAAAAAATGAAATATCTCAAACTTATGTAAAAATGCTTCAATGTTCACAAAGAGAGATCGTCATTTTCTGTAGTTATTTTTCCCCAGGAAAAAAAATACGCTGGCAAATGGTTAAAGCCATAAGAAGAGGTGTAAAAATTAAAGTAGTTGTTGCTGGACAATC
>JAYTXG010000324.1:0-2807 GCA_043743375.1 Sphingobacteriia bacterium | reverse complement strand
CCTACTAATAATAAAATGATTATTAAAGTAGCCGATGCAAAAGTTCAAGTAATTGGTAAATGGTTAAAATTAGACGGCATCATCAGTCTAGATAATGATAGCTTGGTATTAAATAATATTAATCTTCGAATTGCAAAAAGTAACGATTTTTTGTACCATATTTCTTACCACAAATACAGCAATGGCAGAGATGAAGAATCTGCTTTAAAGAATATTGCTCAGATTAATTATGGAATAATTCAGTCGGATAGCATGATTTATCTTGATAGAGGATTTAATCTAAAAAAGGGAACCAAGTTCCGCAACCAAGGTGTTGTAGTAACTATTCAAATTCCAGTAGGAAAGAAAATAGAATTCGACAGAAATGTTTCTAAAAGACTCAATTGGTTCAACATCAATCACAACAACCATGATTATGAGTGGGAAGATGATTTAAACGGAAGCGACTCAAGAGGATTTAGCTCTAATACAGAATACATCATGACTTTAGGAGGATTAGAAAGAGTTAAGAAGGATGAAGATTATCGAAATAATGATGACTCATCAGACAATAACAATGCAATTGAAGATTATAAAAAAAGTAAGGAAGAGTTGAGAAAAGAATATGAGCGCAAGAGGAAAGAAGCTGATGATTTGAAGAAGGAATTAGACAAACCAGTTGATAGCACTCGTTACCGTTATCAAAAAGTAACTTATGTAGAACCAACAACAGGTAAGTCGGAAATGACCGACTTACTATCAGAAGGAAGCAGAATATCACTTTTGTATTTACAATCTTAGAATTCGGTTGGAATAGGTTGGAAAAAGAACCTCGTCTCTTGGTTGGGATGGGGTTCTTGCGTATTTTTGTTCCTCTAATTAACGATAGATATGAAGAATACTCCATTCACAGAAAAACATATTGCACTAGGCGCTAAAATGGCCGAATTTGCAGGATACAATATGCCAATTAGCTATACTGGTATTAATGATGAGCATGCCGCTGTAAGAAAAAATGCTGGCATTTTTGATGTTAGCCACATGGGTGAATTTATGTTAAAAGGAGAAAATGCACTCGATCTAATTCAACGAGTTACTTCTAACGATGCTTCAAAAATTACGAATGGTCAGGCCCAATACAGTTGCCTTCCTAATAATGAAGGTGGCATTGTGGATGATTTAATTGTGTATTGTATTGAACAGAACAAAACTTATATGTTAGTAGTAAATGCATCTAACATTGAAAAAGATTGGAATTGGATTGCTAAACACAATACCAATAATGTAGAGATGCAAAATATAAGCGAAAAAACTTGTTTGCTAGCAATACAAGGTCCGAATGCTACTAAAATATTACAGGCATTAACGGATATAAATATCATGAACCTTAAATACTACACTTTTGTAAGAGGTAAATTTGCAGGAGTAGAAAATGTAGTGATTAGTGCAACTGGTTATACAGGTTCTGGAGGAGTAGAAATTTATTTTGAAGACAATAATGGTGCAGCCAATAAAATTTGGGATGCCATTTTTGAAGTAGGTAACCCACAAGGTTTACAACCAATTGGATTAGGTGCTCGTGATACGCTCCGTTTAGAAATGGGCTATTGCTTATACGGCAATGATATTGATGATACAACATCTCCTTTAGAGGGTGGGCTTGGGTGGATTACTAAATTCACAAAAGATTTTACCAATAGCAAAGCTTTAGCAGAGCAAAAAGCAGCTGGTGTAAAACGTAAGTTGGTTGGATTTGAAATGTTGGAGCGTGGAATTCCTCGTCATGATTATTTAATTAAAGATGCTGATGGTAATACCATAGGAAAAGTTACAAGCGGAACTCAAGGACCATCACTCAATAAAGCCATAGGCTTAGGTTATATTGCTACTTCGCATGCAAGTATTGATAGTGAGGTTTTTATTGATATTAGAAATACGTTGGTAAAAGCAAAAGTGGTAAAAGCACCATTTGTAAATTAAAATTCACGATTTTAGAAAACTGTTTTAAAGTACTTTACTAGTTTTAGTAAAATAACCATAAGTAATATTTATATGAATAATGTTTCAAAGAATATGCGAGTTTACCATCGTTATTTAGGTTTTTTCTTAGCTGGAATAATGGCCATCTATTCAATTAGTGGATTAATATTAATTTTTAGAGATACCCCCTATTTTAAAAAAGATATAAAAAAAGTTATAACCTTAAAACCTAATCTGAATAAGGATTCAATAGGACCAGCTATTAAAATTAAGAACCTAAAAATAACTAAAGTAGAACGGAACATCATTTCATTTGAACAAGGCACTTATAATTTAACAACAGGAGTTGCAGCCTATAATGTAAAAGAATTGCCATATATCCTTAATAAAATTACTTCTTTTCATAAAGCAAGTGTTAAACAACCGCTTTATTATTTTAATATTTTCTTTGGTTGCTCTTTGCTATTTTTTGTAGTATCCTCATTTTGGATGTTTATGCCTAGTACATCTATTTTTAAAAAAGGATTGTATTTTACCATTGCTGGAATTGTATTAAGCCTAATATTATTGTTTGTTTAGCGCACACACTATTCTTATGTTCATTTCGTTTATCAATGAATGAAAAAAGGTATTGTAATTTTTGGTTTATTAATACTTATACTAAGTTCTTGTACAAAAAGAACTAGTCCGTCCAGATCATTTTCTAACAGATCAGGTACTGAAACAGGTTATGCTTCATATTATGGAAGTGAGTTTAATGGGCGCAAAACTGCTAGTGGTGAAATTTTTCATCAATCGAGTTTAACGGCAGCTCATAGGAAGTTGGCATTTGGCACTAAAGTGCGTGT
>JAYTXG010000323.1:0-3638 GCA_043743375.1 Sphingobacteriia bacterium | reverse complement strand
AAGAAGAACTTAATATTAATTCTATTATTCAACACATAATCAACAGCTGGTTGTATGGTAATTTCTTTCTGTCCGCCAGTACCATAAGCTATACCTTGATCTAATCTACTATTACTAATTGCTACATCTCGTATGGAAACATCTAACTTTAAATTAAGGTCGTTTTGTAATTTTTTACTCTTCCCTCCCGGTAATTTAAATGGAAGATTAATTCCTTTTTTTCTCCAGTTCATTCCAAAAATTACTTCCGTACTTCTGCTTTCGCTCAATTGATAATCAATTAAACTCATACTTAATTGTCGACTCTTTCTATATTCAAAATTAAGATTCAGCTGATTAATTGTGGTGATATCTATTTTTATTAATGGTTCAAATCTTTCAGAAATACTCACATTGGGTATTAAAAAAAATGGTATAAAGTTGCCACTTGTAGAATCAATAAATCCAGGTGAATTTAATCGAAACGGATCTTGATACAATAATGCACTATTAAAACTATTCATACTTAATTGTCCATTATAGCCATGGCTTATGGTAATATTACTAAATATACTTGCAAGAGCAGGTATCTTACTTAACCCTGTATATGTTAATTTCCAATTGGGGCGCGGCATAATTCCAGCAAAGGGATTGGCACTAATACTATTTGAGCCATTTTTAATTAGTGCTATACTATTAGGACTTTCTTTGGTGTATGCTGCAAGAAATGCAGGTAATAATACACTTTGAGAATACCGATTGTATCCGGTTGCATATCCATCCGCAGTAAATTTCTGATTATTGGGTAATGCTTGCCAATATGGATTTGTTTCTGCAATACGCTTCGAAACAATAATTCTATTATTTTGAAACTCTTTAAATGTTGTTGAAATTTCATTTGGATTTTGATATCCAAACAAAGTATTGAATGCAATATAAGAAACACTAAACCCACCATTTAATAATGGATTTAATTGTCCAAAATTATTTCCAGTTCCAGTAGTATCTTTTATTAAAGCTGAATAATCTTTTGTAAAAGACTTATCTAAATTTAGGTCAATAATTAATTCTCTAATTGGCTGCAATTGTGTTGTAATACTAAGGCGTTGTTCAAAACTCTGGCGAAATAAGAAATTAAAAGTGCTGTCTTTAGTCAATAAGCCTTTTGAAATTTTACGATTAATCCAGTCATTATCTGGTTGCTTTCCAAAAGTGTAATCTAAACCAGGTGACATACTTTGAAAATTCTGCCCAAGAAAATGAGTACTATCCATATAACCTGGCAAACGGCTTCTAAAATTTTCGCCATAGTTAATAGAAGCATTTTTAAACATAGTAATAAATTTCCCTAATGTTCGCTGAAAACCAGTGAGATCAGGAATTTCATTGGCTTTAATTAGTTTTTCAGCTATTCTAATATCTCTACGTTGCTGTCGCCATTTTTGTAAAGCATCTGTTTTAGCTTTACCTTCTAATCCTTTTAAAGTTTCATCTTTAGATGGCAAAGTTGATCCTAAAGCATTTGATCCATTTTTATTTGTCAGCTCATTTTTAGCATTCGGTGATGGAATATTGTCGAGCGATCTTAACCATTTAGATTTTGCATAAAGATTTCCAAAACTAAATTGGGCATTAAAATTATTTTCTTGTGAATTCTCTATTGTATTTCCTAAATTAATTGCAATTCTACTTGCTCCAATCCAGCTATAAGATGTACCATAACTATATCTTGCAGAAATCCAATCGGCAAAAGGAAACTTATTCAATGGAATATTATAATTCAGCAATGCTTTTTGCTGATACAATGTATTTCTCCCTCCATTCAATAAATTATTTCGAACAGAATCTTTCTTAGTAGTATTATCAATTCTTCCGTAAGGCTCATCCACCCTTGCATTATTAGTTGCATTAAAATCTGCATTTAAAGAACGGGTAATATCCCAACGCATATTATAAAAACGATCAAAAGTAAAATATTTGTCATAGGTAGTATCTACTCTATCTACTTTACTGCTGTAAGAATTCACTATACGAGGAATAAATTCACCAAATTGACGGTTTAAATCAGATCTGAAACTCAAATAAGATGGACGGAGATTAAAATTAAAATCTCTAACCCATGCAAGCCAAGGTGATTTTCCCTTGATCATTTTTTTAAATGGTTCTTTATATTTACTTTGACCAACATAAGTATATCCAAATCCTACTCTATGTCTTATCACTTTATTTTGAAGTACAACGGGGCTTGTATAATCTGTTTGTGAAAATGCATAACTTACATCAAAATTACTTATGCGTAATAACCCTGGCTTAGTATTTCCAGGCATTACTCTTACATTGGTAAAGTTGATCGTTTGAATGGTTGTTTCATCAACTGCGGCTTTTCTTATTGAATCTTTCTTATCGGCTGAACTTCCATTTAATTTTTCCTTGTATAATACATCCAAATCATAAGGATCGAATTCTGGCGTTCGTGTATTTTTATTTAAACTTGCATAAACCGGAATAGATAGTCGAGCTTTTTTAGGAGCCAATTTTCCTGCATCAATATTAGCCGCAATATCAAACTGCAGCAAATTATCTTTAGCTCTTTCATTTACTCTTTGCTCAATAGTTCCGAATCCTTGAGTATATCGATTTGCAGAAACAGACAATGTTCCCAAGTCTGCCAAAACCAAATCAACCCTACCCAAAGCAGCCCAGCCCCCGTTTTCATTTATTCCAGATAAACGAAGTTCATTTATCCACGTTTCAACACTAGCAGACTGCCCATCATTTTTCAGAGGATTTTCTAGGCCCACCAATATTCCCCGTACTTCACCCAAATTAGGGTTGCCCATAATTGAGAAGGTTTTATTTCCAATATTTTTTCTGAAAATATTGGTTACTGATGCACTACTATTATTTCTTAATAATTTTAAATCAATTAAGTTGCGCAAATCAAAATCAATATTATTATCAATCGGCCAAACTTTTTCTTCCTGTCCTCTTGGATATGTTCCTGGCAATGTAATTTTTAGTGGAAGTTTTATTTCGTAATAATTGTTTAAAAAATCTTGTCCTATTCTTACAATTGCATATAGCTCATCATCTTTTATTGTACGTTGCCCAACTACAGATTCAGCATGTAAATACATCGATAATTTTGAGTATCTTCTTACATCTAAGTTCAAGGTTTTAAACACCCCTCTAGTGGCACCACTAGTAAGATTATTAACTCTCAAACTAAGGGCTTGTTCGTTTTGCTGAAGATTAACTCCATTATTACTTAGTAACTGAACACGCTCTACATTTGGAGGCATGATATAATTTATGGGTTGCCTACTACTATTCTCTTCGAGGTTTACAGCCAATGTATTAAAAGTAGTTCCACTTGAATTATTTATCGGTGTATATGATCCTGTGGTATCAATATTATAAATAAACTGTCGCCATTGATTTCGAACCAAATCTAATCGAGCCAAACGAAGTACCACAGAATCTTCAAAGTCTGTTAAATACATCCGAACAAATCGAATCGATTTAAAATCAGGAATACTACCTATTTTTCTGTTATAATTTTTTATCGGTATTCTAAATAAATACCAGTCTTCTGATCTTGTAATACCATCTGCAGAGTTAACGGTTACCTTTCTTTTATCGGTAATAAATTGTGTTAA
>JAYTXG010000322.1:0-4277 GCA_043743375.1 Sphingobacteriia bacterium | reverse complement strand
CAAGTATTTTTCAAAAATTGGCTCCATGCTTTTAGACCAACGAGCAAACTTCAGTTGAAACAAAAGTGTCAAATTCGGGCATTTGGTCTGCCGTGTATTTTATTTTCTTTTTTGTCGGTGGTGTGCTCTGATTGGGAATACAACCACACTAATCTCATAGGATTAGAAAAAGTTGGTGGTGAGCATGCACTGATTATGTTAGTTTATAACATGAAACGAGCAATAAACATTTTAGGTGTGACTACACACTGATTGAGAAACTCAAAAACTTCAAGCATCCATACTTCAAGGATGCTTTGTTTTATTTTTTATACCTTTATTTAAAGCTAAAACAAGCCTATTTATATAAAACACAATAATTAATAGTTTAAAAAATCACCTCGCTTAAATCGCTTCTTATCAAATCTATTAATATTGAATAAATACTTTTCGAGCTCTTAGTTGGTTGACGGAAGTTTTTTCACAGCCTGACGGTTTGCAGCTACCCGAAGTATGGGATTATTAGCACTAAACTCCATTCGGAGAACAGAACCTTCGGCTTACACAAATGTGTCTGCGAAGCACAAAACCCCGCCTTTTGGGTAGGTGCTGTTAGCACTTCGTAGCATTTATGAAATTTAGTGTCCGCTTGAAAAAGGGCTAAGACAAATTTGTTTTTCAGTTATAAGAATATACTATTCATCTAAAGTATTTTCTACCTTAACTTTTTCTAAAAATTCCCCTAATGTTCTTGTAAAAGTGTCGAGTTCATTAATAGAATCTTTTAAATTGAAACATACTTGTTTCAATTCGTCCATTGAAATATATTGGCATTCTACAAACTTAGTTAGACCTTGCATTCTTCATAATGGACTTCGAACTTCATGAGAAACTTTAAAGAGGATATCTGAAATATTATTTAAGTATTTCTCCCGTTTCGCCTCCATCTTTATTCTCTCGTCTTTAAATCGAAAAACAATAAAACAGGTAATCCAGATTGTCAGAATTGCCACAATTCTATCAAAAGCAACACTATGAAACAGGGTAGTGTTAATCATTAAAATTTTATAAGATAACATAGTGTCAATCATCGTTAATGCGGTTGCTATTATCGCATTAATAACTATTGTCCTTTTGCTAAGGATATAAGACATAGTTAAAGGGATTAAATAAGAAATAGCTACTGGCGTTCCGGACGGAATCATTAAGTCAATTATAAATATAATAATAATCCCATATAACGGGAAAAGGTTTTGACCTATAAATTTTCGCATATAACGTCTTTTTATTTGTAAATTTTAGTAGTTAAACTGTCAGTAGGAATATTCTTTTTTCAACCGAAATCTGTCTTGGAGAAGCTCTCCCGCTATGAGATCGAATTTTGAATTTACGAAACTAAAAGAAATAAAAAAACAATTTTCACATCCAATATAACCAACGTTCAGTTGGTATACCAACAAATTGTCTATCCATAACACTACTTACTAACCGTAGGTGCATATTCGCGCCCAGGTTAATTTAAACTGCTCTAAATCCACCTTTTTTATTACATTAGCTTATGAAAAAAATAGTACAAAACTCAACCATTGCAATTACACAATTTGTTATAATTAGTTGTGTAATTCTTTTGCCCATATTTTCTGTTGCTCAAAATGCTGATAATACTAAAGTTGATGCCATAGTAAAAGAAGCAACCCAAAACTCTCAATTAAAAAGATTGGCGCATGAGTTGATAGATGGTGTTGGTCCGCGTTTGGTAGGATCACCTAAAATGACTCAAGCTAGCGATTGGGCAATTGCTCAATATGCCAATTGGGGCATCTCAGCTAAAAGAGAACAATTCGGCGAATGGCGCGGATGGGATAGAGGTGTTTCGCATATAGATATGATTAGTCCGTGGACTAAATCCTTAGAAGGTACTCAACTATCTTTTAGTCCCGCCACCAAAAAACCTGTTAAAGCCGAAACTATTATTTTGGCTGATGTAAAAGATTCGTTGGCATTTCAAGAATGGTTGCCAAATGTAAAAGGAAAGTTTGTATTGGTATCTATGCCTCAACCAACTGGCAGACCCGATTATAACTGGACAGAATTTGGCACTAAAGAGTCTTTCGACAAAATGAAAAAAGAAAGAACTGCTCAAGCAGATGCATGGAAAAAAAGAATTTCAAAAACTGGTTACACTGCAAAACAATTGTACGTAGTTTTAGAAAAAGCTGGTGCTGTAGGAATTGTTGCTAGTAACTGGAGCAGCGGCTTTGGAGTAAATAAAATATTTGACGCAGCCACCAAAAAAATTCCTACAGTTGATATTGCCTTGGAAGATTATGGTTTGTTATTTAGACTTACAGAATCTGGTAAGCAACCAACAATAAGTGTATTTACTCAATCAAAAGAATTAGGCTCAGTGCCTACTTTTAATACTGTTGCAGAAATTAAGGGTACCGAAAAAGCTAATGAGTACGTTATGCTTTCTGCACATTTCGACTCATGGGATGGTGCAACTGGCGCAACCGATAATGGTACTGGTACTTTAGTAATGATGGAAGCAATGCGCATTTTAAAAGCCGTTTATCCAAATCCTAAAAGAACAATATTAGTAGGCCATTGGGGAAGTGAAGAGCAAGGCTTAAATGGCTCACGTGCTTTTGTTGAAGATCATCCAGAAATAGTTGCCAATTTACAAGCGTTGTTTAATCAAGATAATGGAACCGGAAGAATTGTAAACTTGGGTGGTGCTGGTTATGCAAAAGCAAAAGATTATTTATCTCGTTGGTTGGCTGCTGTACCAAAGCAATATAAAGATTCCATTAAAACAAGTTTTCCTGGAAGCCCCGCTGGTGGAGGTTCCGATAATGCGTCATTTGTTGCATCAGGTGCTCCGGCATTTTCATTGGGCTCACTCAATTGGTCGTACGGTTCTTATACTTGGCATACCAATAGAGATACTTTCGATAAAATTGTTTTTGATGATGTACAAAACAATGCAATCGTAACGGCTATAATGGTGTACATGGCTTGCGAAGATCCGGAAAGAAGCTCTAATGAAAAAGCAGACCTTCCTCCAAATGCTAAAGGTGAGAAATGGCCAGCTCCAGTTAAAGCTAAACGTAAAGGAGGTTTTGATAACTAATAAGTGTTGGTCTTATATTTCTGCCCCTAATACTAATTTGCTGGTTTGTTGTAAATCTTTAGTCACAGCCAATTTAAGCCAATGGGTAATTGCATTATTATGAAACTCCCAAAATAATATCTAGCATAACAACTAATCAGCATTTTAATCATTAATCGTTTTCTTCAAAATGTAAATGCTGATGGTGTGCTCCAGCTGCAATATGTAACACAAAGCCTGTGATGGCTGTATCTTTCAAAATATTAATTAAAGCTAGCATTCGCATATCTCTATCACCAGCATTTAAAAAATTGGGTAAGTGTATGGTTAAAATAAAAATAACCAACATTGCAGCCAATAAATAACTGGTAACTTTTACATATTGATTTGTCATAAACGATAAACCAACTAGTACAAAAACAGTTCCAACTAAATAAGCCCATTTTATGCCACCTATCATAAAAACTGGAACATAAACAAAGAGGTCTCGAGGATATAAAAAGTGGAAAATGCCAAAAACAATCAAAACAATTGATAGCATATAGATCGCTAATCTGGAAACAAGATGGCTATGTTTCATAAAATGTTTGTTTGGTTCCTATAAAGTTAAACAAATACTTTGATTATACAATGGGCAATTGATAACAGGTTGGGTTCAAAAAAGACTATACTGATAGGTTTTTTGATTGAAATATTTAGGTGTTTCTATGACTGCTTTGGGGTGGTCTATTTTAAATAGTTCACTCACTTCATACCTCGAAGCAACTGATATTAAAGTGTTACCTGCATGGGGAGCAAACAGTTGGTGTACAAGTTCTGGTGAATTGTTTTCCTTCGACAAATGAGACAACAATAAATGTGATAAATTAGTAGAGCGATGATTAATAAATAATTCCAAAGCTTCTTTATTAGAAATATGCCCCTTGCCTCCACTAATTCTATCTTTTAATATTTGAGGATATCTACCATTCTGCAACATCAACTCATCATAATTTGATTCTAAAAAAACTGCATTGCATTGTTTAAAATAATGTTGTACCTGATTACATACAATGCCAATATCTGTTATCACTCCTACAGTTGTTTCATTATGGCGAATAATAAAACTATGTGGATCTATTGCATCATGGTGCTTAGTAAAAGCCAAAATTCGTAAATCACCAATTTCAATGTGTTTATTTGCAAT
>JAYTXG010000321.1:0-4314 GCA_043743375.1 Sphingobacteriia bacterium | reverse complement strand
CTAACAATATTTACTTGTTTTGCTTGAGCTTCCCATTTACGAATGTCAGTGGCAGACTGACTTTGAGTAGTTGAACTAAAGCCAATCAATAATAAAAATGCAAATAGTTTGTTTTTCATTCTGTTTCTTTTTATGCTAATACCCCCATCCTTTCATTACCAATAAATCTTGTTTAACACACTCTAAAGGAGCAATGCCTTGATACGCTTCCTGTTCAATAATCAAATGTTTTGTTCCTCCAGTTTTTAAGCCTTCTGCTATCAACTCTTTCACCTGTTGCTCACCTTTGCCAAGTACAGTGCTTTCCCATGCAGAACCTTTAGAATTAATGATTTCGTCTTTTACATGCATCGAAATAAAGCGTCCTGGATTATTTTTAATAATGGCCATTGCATCGGCTTTAGTTTCATACAAATTGCCAAAATCCAATTGTTGTACCACTAAATTGGGATCGGTATTTTTTAGAATAATTTCATACACGGTTTCGGTACCCATCATTTGTGTAAACTCAAAATTGTGGTTGTGGTAACCAAAGCGCATTCCCGATTTTTTGCAGAGCTCACCAGATTTATTAAACACTTCCATATACCGTAACATATCGTCTTTGGTTTTTCGCAAACTTTCATCTAACCATGGGCTAATCACAAATTCCTGCCCAAGAATTGCAGCATCTTCAACCGTGTATTTCCAGCTATCCGAAAAATCTTTTTTGGCTGCATCCCAATGAGAAGGGCCCATTACAGTATGTCCACTTGGCATTTTAAGTTTTAAATCATCTAAGATTTTTCTAAACTCTTTGGCTGTGTATCCATAAAATTTCCGATCAATATAATTGGCATGTTCAACATTTTTATAACCCATACTAGCAAGGGCTTTAAGCGTACCCAAAGGATCTTTTTTCATATCCTCACGAATAGAATACAATTGAATACCTACAATATATTTATTCTTTTTTGCTGCCAACAGTATAGATGGTGAAGCAGCTGTAACTATTGCAGCCATTGCAGTTTGTTGAATAAAAGTGCGACGATTGGTTGGCATAAATGTTGATTTTATTTGTAGACGATATACAAAGTACAAAATTTTTAAATGAAAGCCTAACTTGCAGTAGTGAAAACTGCAACAGTACATGAAATAAAACAAGAATTACTGACTAGTTCAGATAAAGTGCTTGTAAATCTCTGCTTAAGACTGTCGAAATTTAAAAAAGAAAACAAAGAATTACTTACTTATTTGTTATTTGAGGCGCACAATGAAGAAGGTTATATTAATGAAGTAAAGGCATTAATAGTCGATGAATTTAGCACCCTAGAAAAAACCACTAACTTGTATTTTGCCAAGAAAACTATTCGAAAAATTTTACGCATTGCCAATAAGCATGTACGCTATACCGGATCTAAACAGGCAGAAGTATCGGTATTGATTCACTTTTGTTTAACCTTAAAAAACCATGGAATTCCATTTACTAAAAGCACTGCGCTTAAAAACCTTTATGAGCAACAAATCAAAAAAATAAAGATTTCGCTATCATCATTGCATGAAGACCTTCAATATGATTTTTTAAGAGAACTTGATTTGCTTTAATTATTTTTCTTCGTCGAAGAAAAGCTTGTAATAATGTTTACCGCTGCGTTCATCATATCCCTTCTCTATTAGGTCTTTTCTTCCATGAATATACACATGAAAATTTTTATCGAGTTTTAATATGCTCTTAAAAAAGCGTTGCTGTTTTTGAACTGCTGCCAAATTAATATCAAAATTATCATCGATATTAACTTGCTTGGCTACTTCATACTGTTCTTTGTATTGCGTAAAGCAATCAATTACTTGGGGATGATGTAAAACCTCTTTATTGAACTCCTCTAATTGAAATTGGTCGTGGGTTTTAAAATACGCCATACTTCTTTGAAGCATATCTATCTGATCGGTTTTGGTAGTTTCAAACTACTCATTTAGTTCATTACTAATGAATAGTTTGCACATTCCTAAAGCCGCATTGGTGTGGTGGTAACTGTTTTCGATAGTACTGATTCGGAGAAACTCATTTTTCCAAAAGCCTGCATCTGATTGTTTAGCCGAAATTGATTCAATTGCATAAGCCAAATATCCATCTTGGGCATCCTGTTTTAAAATAAGCACCCCTTTTTCTGGCTTTTTAAGCTCAATGCCTTCTTCAACCAATAAATTAATCGCTTCGGTGCTTTTGGCTATTTTTAAATAATTCTCCTTTGAACTTGTATGAAATAGTCCAATTGCATCCATGTATTGATCTCCAAATGGCACTTTTTCAAAATAAACAATATACAGTTCACCCGATTGGGCAAAAACACTATTGCTTTTTAAGTGAAAATGTTCAGCCAATTGTTTGCTAATGAACTCAAACTCATGAGGATGGCTAAATAATTTATTGATGGCTTCATAAACTAGGTTATTATTTTTGTTAATTCTGTATTGTTCAGCCTCATTCAATGGTTTTAGCATGAATTGAATCAATATTTTTTCAATTTCATTTCCACTGATTTCCAAGGCTTTATGCGATAAAAACAGCTGCCCTCCTTGGGCTGAATTGCCCGCCTGGTGCACAATCAGCGATTTTATCTTTATGGTAGATAGATCATTCATATTGATGCTAAGATAGCCTGAAAACCTACTTTTTAAAAAGCAAATTCGGAATTAGGCAATTTTTTTCGGAACTTCACCAATTAATAATTAAACTACTATATTAATGTACGCCCAGATTTGGACAAAGTACCTACCGATCATTCGCATTTTATTAAAGCGCACACGCCAAGAAGGTCAAACCCTTGATTTGAATAGAATTGATTTTGAAAGAATGGGATCTGGTCGTAAAGCAGGTTACAAATTTATTATTGAATTTACCAAAGGAAGAGTAAGTAACCTTATCAGCAGCTCTGTATTAGCATCTGACCTTGCATTGGTAATGTTAGAAGATAAAGCTACCAAAGAGTTTTTAGAAGCAGGTGAATACACTGTTTCTTTGAATACAAAATTTCAACTTTTATTAAAGAATGTAACTCCTACAGAAGAAGTAGCTGAGTAATACCCTATTTTACAGCTACTTCAAATTGTACATTATGAAAAAAATTTTGCTCCTAATAATAATTACCACTATTCAACAAATTGGGTTTGCTCAAAAACTAACTGCCATCAAATGCGGGCAGTTACTGGATAGCAGAACAGGGCAACTAAAGTTAAATCAGGTTATTATTATCAAAAATAATTTAATTGATCAAGTTATAGATGGTAAAAGTTTTAATCAAAAAGTTGATTCAATTATCGACCTAAGTAATTTTACTATCCTCCCAGGATTAATTGATTGTCATACACATGTTCTTTTACAAGGCGATATAACGAGCGAGGATTATGACGTACAAGTTTTAAAAGAATCAATTCCTTATAGAACCATACGAGCAGTTAATAGTTGTAAACAAGCGTTGATGAATGGTTTTACCACTATTAGAGATCTTGGTACAGAAGGAGCAGGATTTGCTGACGCAGATCTTAAAAAAGCAATTAATAAAAATGTTATTCCTGGGCCTCGTTTATTCATTTCAACATTAGCAATTAATACTACGGGGCACTACCCATTAAAAGCATCAGATTACTCGTGGGAGTTAACAATGCCAAAAGGCTTGCAAGAAATAACTGGAGCAGATGAAGGTAGAAGAGCTGTTAGATATCAAATTGAACGAGGAGCCGATTGGATAAAAATTTATGCAGATAGAGCCTATACTAAACAAGCAGATGGAAGTTATAAAAGCCTACCCAATTTTACCAAAGAAGAAATAACGGCTATCGGTGATGAAACCATTCGCTCTGGAAAAAAATTGGCAGCACATGCTGTTACAAGAGAAGGGGTAATTGCATCTATTAATGCAGGAGCAAGTAGTATAGAACACGGATTTGGCATGGATGATGAATGCCTACAATTAATGGCAGAAAAAAAAGTATATTGGTGCCCCACTATTTTTGTTAACGATTATGTAGCAGAAGGTAGAGCAAAACTCGGCAGCCCTATTCATCAACAGTTTGTACAATCAGAACCAGCATTATTTAAAAAAGCATTAAAAGCCGGAGTATCAATTGCCTATGGAACAGATATTGGTGGATATGATTGGAGCGAACCTCAATCAAAAGATTTTGAATACATGGTAAAATACGGAATGAGCAATTTACAAGCCATTCAAACAGCTACAATTAATGCTGCAGATTTATTGGGGATGAACAACAAAATTGGGGAAATAAAACAAGGAGCTTTTGCTGATATTATTGCAATTAAAGGAAATCCTTTAG
>JAYTXG010000320.1:0-1780 GCA_043743375.1 Sphingobacteriia bacterium | reverse complement strand
TAAATCAGGATTTTTTTCTTGCAAAAAAAGTATTCGATCTTTATTATCAAAGCTAGTGTCATTGTTTCTGGTCATGATTATATTTTTCACTCCCAGCTTTTTTAATGAAGATTCTAAAGCTTTAGCAAATAACAATGTTTGTTCTTTTTCTGAACTGTTTAGTTTAATACCTCCAGTACCAGAGTTTATTCCTCCATGACCAGCATCAATTGCAATAGACAGTTTTTTAATGTCTAACAATTTTGGTTGGCGTTTAATGCGCACACTTAATGATTTCCCTTTATATACAACACTATACCCCCAATGTTGTTGGTGTTTTAATTCAATAGTAACTCTAAAAATATCATCTTCTACTTGCTGGTAATAAACGTTTTTTACTTCTTTTAGTGTACTTAATTGTGTAATCCAGTTGGTATTGCATTGAACACCATAAATGTCGATCATAATTTTAGCAGGGCTAATTTCCATCCAAGTTTTATAAGGTAATTTTTCTTCCAAATTAATGTTTACATAATCATAAAGCGAATCGCCTTTTGCAATTAAGGAGCCTGTTAAGTAAAAAGGTTTTTTTAAGGGAGAAGAATTATCGGGGGTAAGGAATGATTTTTCTAAGAATGCGGTATGCCATTTTGATAGTTGAATAATGTACATTTCTTTGGTAGAGTCAATTATTTTTAAAAGCACATTGGTATCAATGTATCCTAGCTTAGCACCCCCTAAGCGATCTTCACCTAACCCATAAGACAATCCTGGTAATTTACCTGTAGTTCTTCCATATCTATAGTTAACTAGTGAATTAAATTGAGCTGAAACTGAAATTGCAAAAATAATCGCAAAAAATAAAAGTGCTTTTTTCATGGTTTGAAGTTATTCAATGAATTAATATCAAACAATAAAAAAACCCCTCCGCCTAGGCGGAGAGGTTTTAGTTTATTGTAAGCTAGGGCTAGAACTTGTAGCCGTTGTCTTCAATTAATTTTGCTGCAATTCTTCTGCGAGCATCTTTGGTGTTAAATGGTTCTACTTTTGTAAAACGTTTCAATCCAATATGCATCATGCGTAGTTCATCTCCATCAGCAAAACTATTTAATGCGTCTTTACCAGCTTTATTAATTCGATCTGCTGCATCGTATAAATAGGTTTTCATCATATCTGCTTGTAAACTAACAGCGGCATCTCCTTTGGTATTGGCTAATTTCATTACACGTAGTAAAGCACTCTCTGCATGAAATACTTCAATCGACATATCTGCTATGTTCATTAATATTTCTTGCTCTTTGTCTAGTTGCATCATGAGTTTTTGAACCGCTGCACCTGCAACCATCAAAATGGCTTTTTTAAAGTTGGCTATAGCTTTTATTTCTTTTGCATAAGTTCCTCCTTCTACGTCTCCAAAATCTGGGATACTCATTAGTTCTTTTTGAACAGCCATTGCTGGTCCCATTAAATCTAACTTGCCTTTCATTGCACGCTTAAGCATCATATCAACCGTTAATAAACGATTAATTTCATTGGTACCCTCATAGATGCGATTGATTCTGCTATCACGGTATGCTTTAGAAATTAGATACTCATCACTAAATCCGTTGCCACCATGAATTTGAACACCCTCATCTACTACAAAGTCTAACACTTCACTTCCAAACACTTTTAACATTGCGCACTCAATAGCGTATTCTTCCGCAGCGCCTAATAAAGATTCCGCAAATGTTTTTCCGCTTGCTGCTAATTCATGTTCTTTATTGTCTATCCATTTTGCAGAACGATATAAAGCACTTTC
>JAYTXG010000319.1:0-3450 GCA_043743375.1 Sphingobacteriia bacterium | reverse complement strand
ACAGCACCATAACTAAGGCCCTTACCATTTGTTAAAGCAATCATTGCCCCTTCATTCATTCGCAGTACTAGAATACAATGTTTACTTGTTTCTGCTGATAATGAAAATATTGCTGGTTGATCGGGCAAATCAGCTTCATAAAAGAAAGGAAGATGCATTTTGTTTAAATTTAACTAATTCAATACGAATACCATCACTCCCTCAGAAGCAGATTTTCTCTTTGGAAGCAGATAATTTCTACCATTAAAATAAATATGAATTGGCTCTTTTTCTTTTGCATCTAGTAGCAAATCTATTCCATTCATAAAAGGAACAGCTTTAAAAGTTGGCATTAAATTACCGCTACCTAAGAACCCATGCACAAATACAACGGGTAATTTAGCTGGATCACATTTTTGAGAAATAGCCAAAGAATAAAAAAAAATTAAACCAAAAAGAAGTTGACCTTTTTTCATAATTAATAGTCAAATCAGTTAGTCAAATGGAGCATTTTGATCTATCCCTTCATCAAATTCGCCTCCGTTCATTTTACTTCCTTTTTGTATATAGAACTTAGCTCCATCTCCAGAAGATCCACCTGATAAAGGAAGGTTTGGTGTGATTGGTTTCCAACTACTTCCTCCTTTTTCATTGGCATCAATTTCTTCGAATCGTTGAATGGATAAATTGGCCCTTAACTGAATTGTTTCAAGAGAACCATTTCTATGTTTTGCAATACGAATATGGGTTTCGCCATGTGTGCTCTCCCCATTTTCATTGCTATTTATTTCATGATATTCTGGTCTGTAAATAAACATAACCATATCCGCATCTTGCTCAATTGCACCTGATTCTCTCAAATCACTCAATTGTGGCATTTTACTTTCCTTTCGTGTTTCTACTGCTCTACTTAACTGACTCAATGCAATAATTGGAACACTTAATTCTTTGGCCAAAGCTTTTAAATTGCGAGATATATTACTGATCTCTTGCTCCCGATTTCCTCCTTTGTCAGATGTTCCGCTCATTAATTGCAGGTAATCAATAATGATTAAACCAACCTTATGTTTATTTACAAGTCTTCTGGCTTTTGCCCTAAACTCAAATATATTTAACGCTGCTGTATCATCAATAAAAATAGGAGCTATCTCTAATTTTTTTATCCCTTTGGTATGTAACTGTTGATATTCATAATCTTCTAGTTTACCTCGACTAATTTTTTCCATCGGTATTTCACTCTCAGCACTTAATATTCTTTGAACCAATTGTGCAGCACTCATTTCTAATGAAAAGAAACCAACAGGTGTAGGTTTTGTAGGATGCAATGCTGCATTGCGTGCTAAATTTAAAGCCAAAGCTGTTTTACCTACTGCAGGCCGTGCAGCAAGAATAATTAAATCTGTTGGCTGCCATCCATAAGTAACTCTATCAAGTTTGCTAAACCCACTCGGAACTCCAGAAATTTCGTTTGTTTTTGTTCTTAATTCATCTATACGATTAATGGTTTTAACCAAAACATTTCCTATATCCTCAAAATTCTTTTTTAGATAATTATTGGTAATATTAAACATCAATGTTTCACTATGATCTAGTAAATCAAAAACATCTGTACTGTCTTCATATGCATCTCCAATAATTTCTCCACTAATACGAATCAATTCTCTTTGGATGAATTTTTGTAAAACAATACGCGCATGTGCGTCGATATTTGCAGTAGATACAACCGAGTTGGTTAATTTAGTTACAAAGTAGGGGCCGCCCACAATAGCAAGTTTCTCCTGCTTTTTTAATTCCTCTACAACTGTAAGAATATCAATAGGAACACTTTTTTGTTGCAATGATTGCATTGCTTCAAAAATGATTCTGTGTGCATCTACATAAAAACATTCTGGTTTAATAATTTCTGATACCGTGTCGAACGCACTTTTTTCTAACATAATTGCACCCAAAACAGCTTCCTCTAATTCCTTAGCTTGAGGCGGTACTTTACCGTAAACCATTGAACTCAAATCAACGGAGGTTTTTCTTCTTTTTCGGTCTTTATTTAAACTAGTAATGTCCATTGGTTAGTAAATGCTTAGAGGTTAGTAATACTTTGCTCAATTGATAAGAATTATTCCTATGTTAAGAAATTATATTCTAATCAATAAGGGCAACGAATATAAATGGAACTATCTGGTAGTTGAAATAAAATATGAATCTATATTATTCCACAGCCTATCAAGTGGTTATTCACATCAAAATTACCTCCATTCACACAATTTACTAAGCTTATCCCCTATTTGCAAAAGTTTTGCGCTTTTATTTGACGAAATTAACAAAGCGATGTGCAGAAAGAAATTTATGAAAAAATGAAAAGAGTTACCAGACTTTACTTAATTAAACAGTAAATATAAAAGAGGTTTTTTAACCTATGCTTAGTCAAATTTTAATAGACAATAGGCTATTACCCTTCAACCTTCATCCATCCAATCTAAAACCGTATTTTTGCCAACTTACTAAGCAGCAACAGTGTATGACAATTAGTTACAATTGGTTATGTGAATATTTACCTGAAGCAATTGATCCGGTTCAATTGTCGAAAATTCTTACTTCTATTGGCTTAGAAGTAGAGAGTTTAGAGCGATTTGAAAAAATAAAGGGCAGTTTAAATGGCTTGATTATTGGCGAAGTGATCGGTTGTGAACCTCATCCAAATGCAGATAAATTAAGCATTACAAAAGTAAATATAGGAGGAGGTGACTTACTTAAAATAGTTTGTGGAGCTCCAAATGTTGCAAAAGGTCAGAAAGTAGTGGTAGCAACAATTGGCACAACTATTTATCCACTAAATGGTAATCCACTAATCATGAAACTCGCCAAAATTCGTGGAGAAGAGAGTATGGGTATGATCTGTGCCGAAGATGAAATAGGCATTGGAGAAAGTCATGCTGGAATTATCATCCTCCCAAATGAGTTACAACCTGGTACCCCTGCAATTGACTATTTTAAATCTTACTCAGATTGGATCTTTGAAATTGGATTAACACCAAATAGAATGGATGCAATGAGCCATATGGGCATAGCGCGTGATGTTTGTGCATATTTAACCCATCATCAAAAAGAAACAAGGGTAAAATCTCCTTTTAACAATAGTTTCAAAACAGATAACACAAGTTTACCAATAAAAGTAACTGTTGAAAATACAGTTGATTGCTTGCGTTATGCCGGACTTACAATTAGCGATGTTACCGTAAAACCATCTCCCGAGTGGTTGGTAAATAAATTAACAGCAATTGGAATTAGAAGCATTAATAATATTGTAGACATCACCAATTTTATTTTACACGAAACTGGTCAACCCCTTCATGCATTTGATACCAATGCAATTACTGGAAACGAAATCATTATAAAAAATTGTTCTGATAAAACCATTTTTATAACTCTAGATGGTAAAGAAAGAAAATTGGATACAACAGATTTAATGATCTG
>JAYTXG010000318.1:0-2586 GCA_043743375.1 Sphingobacteriia bacterium | reverse complement strand
ACAGAAGTGAGATTAACGTTTAAAAAACAGGACGGCACAATTAGCACTATTTCAATGATTCGTGAGAAAATTGAACAGGATGAAGGGTTAGCAAGAAGTGCAATAATTCAAAATGGAGTCGATAAAATTGGATATATTGTATTGCCTGATTTTTATGCCAATTTTGAAGATCAAAATGGTTTTCGTTCTTCAGAAGATGTAGCTAAAGAAGTAAAAAAATTAAAAGCGGAGAATGTAAAAGGTATTGTGATAGATTTAAGAAATAATGGTGGGGGTTCATTGGTTGAAGTAGTAAAAATGGTGGGTTTATTTATTAAATCTGGAACAGTTGTACAAGTAAAAGAAAAAGGGGGTAAAGTAGATAATCGTACTTGGAGAGATAACGACGAATCTGTATTGTATGATGGCCCACTTACTGTGTTAGTAAACGAATTAAGTGCATCGGCAAGTGAAATATTTGCGGCTGCAATTCAAGATTATAAAAGAGGAATTATAATAGGAAGTTCATCAACTTATGGAAAAGGGACTGTACAACGACCTATTCCTTTTGGTAAGCCCATCGATTCATACAGTGGAAGAACTGAGTATGGAGCAGTTACACTTACTTTCCAAAAGTTTTACAGAGTCAATGGCGGATCAACACAATTAAATGGAGTAGTGCCTGATGTAATTATGCCAGATTCTTATGAGTACTTAAAAATAAGGGAAAAAGACAATCCTAATTCATTGCCTTGGGATGCAATTGCCAAAACAGATTATCAACCTTGGCAATCAAATAGTTCTTCTGATCTTTCTGAAATTAGTAAAACAATGCAGAATAAAATTTTAGCTGATCCAAACTTAAACTTGTTACAGGCTAATTTAAAATGGCTAAGTAAAAATGCGGAAGCTCCAGTTAATTTAAAGTTGAATAAATACAAAGACCAGCAAAAGCAAATTATAACTACCGTTACTCAAAATAATAATCTATTAAAATTGAAAGATTCCTTGGTAGTAGCTGCTTTAGAAGTTGATAAGGATAAGTTTTACAACAATGCAGATAAAAATAAAGGTATTCGTTATCAAGAGTGGCTCAAATCACTTAAATTAGATATGCATATCAACGCGAGCATAAAAATTATTGAAGAAATTGCTAAAACTAAATCGCCAATTGTTCGCAATTAAAAGCTCGTTAATTTTATAATATTATAATTAGTAATGTTTGCAAATGGAAAAGGTTCTAGAGAAAAAGTGGTATGCCGTTTACACAAAACCAAGGTGGGAAAAAAAAATTGATACTCGACTAGTAAAGAAAGGAATTGAAAGTTGGTGCCCATTGCAAAAAGTGGAACGCCAATGGTCTGATCGCAAAAAAATAGTTGAGGATCCTTTATTTAAATCATACGTATTTGTACGAATTAATGTAACCGAACGATCAAATGTATTAATGACTGATGGCGTATTGAACTTTGTTTATTATTTAGGAAAACCAGCTGTTATTAGAGATGAGGAAGTAAATAATATAAAGATGTACCTTTCTGAAAAAGATGCACGCGTTTCAATTATTTCTGATGAAGGATTTGTGCAAGGAGAAAAAATTAGAATTAATTTTGGCGTATTTATGGATCGGGAAGGAACTGTTTTACGAGGCAGTAAGAAAAAAGTGTATGTGCAATTGCAAAGTCTCGGTCAAGTAATGGTAGTTGAATTTCCAGCTGAGTATTTATCTCCGATTTAATGAGTATAATGCATGTTTAAATCTTTATTCAGTTCTTCAAAAATCAAAAGAGACCTTTCTTTTATTGGGGTTGATATGCATTCGCACATGTTACCTGAGTTAGATGATGGAGCTGTAACAATAGAAGAATCATTGAATTATTTCCGATTAATGCAAGAATGGGGGTATCGAAAATGCATTCTTACGCCACATATTTTTAATGGAGTACATAATAATTCTCCTGAAAAAATTTTACCAGTTCTCGAAAGGATGAAGCAAGAATTGATTTTAGCAGAAATTGATTTGCAAATAGAAGCAGCAGCAGAATACATGGTAGATGAATCTTTTATGGAATTATTGGCAGATGATAAACCATTGATGTGCATAGGAGATAAGCATGTGCTCATAGAAATGTCGTATGCTGCACCATCACCATATATTGAAAATGCCATTTTTCAATTAAACATTAAAGGCTACAAACCAATACTAGCGCATCCTGAACGATATGGGTTTTATTATAATAACTTTCAGCAGTATGAAAGATTACTAGAAATGGGTTGTATTTTTCAACTTAACCTACTCTCATTAAGTGGTTATTATGGCGTGCCAGTAAAAAAAATGGCAATGAAAATGATTAAAGAAGGATATTTTAAATTAATAGGAACCGACTTGCATCATCATCATCATGTAGATGCAATAAAAGCTTTTACTACTACTAAAACATTTTATGATTTAGTAAACCAAATTCCTTTGCTGAATGCCAATTTATAATTTCCAATCAACCATTTCATTGGCCCATTCTTTTCGATATGGAGTTGAAACGCGAATATAATTATCGGTATATCCTTGCATCATTCCGTTTTTATTGTACGCTTCAAACAATACTTTTC
>JAYTXG010000317.1:0-3179 GCA_043743375.1 Sphingobacteriia bacterium | reverse complement strand
CAAGGGAAGGCCGCCAAATTACTGGACAAAAGATCGAATTTTGGAAAGTGCCAAAAAATTTCCGTCGATTAAGTTATGGGGAGCAAGCGAACCAAGCGCACCAGTTATTGCTCGCCGCAATGGGTGGATGGACGAAGTGCGAAAAATCATGGGGACGGCATACAGCAGAACTGTAATAGTCTCTGAGTGAATTATTACCTAGTTTTTTTTATACAAAAGAAAGCTCTCAGCCTCAGTGTTTGGTATGCGAAGGTTTTGCTCCTCTCTACTGGTGTAAATTTTACCTTTGGTTTTTCCTTCTCAAAGCTGCTGAAGGAAGACTCTATTGCAGCATCGTCGTAACAATTACTTCGGCGTCACATTTATTCGTGATGCCAAGACGCTTGGCAACCTCAACTGAGTATGGCCTGGTTCTGTAATTTGTTTAAATGCTTCAGCATTAAACTCGTCTGAATATTTGTTACCAATCATTTAAACCACTTGTAGTGATTTCATTGCAAACTAATGTACTTATACTCTTACTAATCTTAACTTTAGACTCACTCAGAGCGTCTGAACCATAAATATAGCCAAAATTTAAAACTAGAAGCATAAAACTGCTATTTATTTCATGAGCTTTATTCTAACTGTCAAAGAAAGATCATCTGAACATGAAATCATAAACAATATTTTGTTTGCTTATGTAATCATAGTGATCGTAATAACTAATAAAGCCCATGTTGAAAATTCAACTGATATTGAAATAGAAGGCACTATATGTGCGGATGTCGACGGAGCATCAACGCTACTCCACTGAAAATCAACAATTAGTCATTGCTGACTAATCTAAACAAACTATTATATTGCTGATAGAATTTAACGGGTGTGACAAGACATTTTTTTTGAAATAATTGTTTAGTAAACTATTTTTTCATTTACAAATTTTCTATATTAATCAAATTACGCTTACCCGCTAAATTTCGTTTGACATAGAGTTGTATTAGGCATTGATTAACTATGGTGAGGCCGTATAGTCTTTATCTTCACCCCGGATTGCGGTAATACATTTTAATTTGATTTCTTATTCATGATCTTGGCGACCTCAATTGTATTTCTACCATTATGTTTGGCTTTATAGAGTGCTTCATCGGCACAGCGAATTAACTCGTCCGGTTTAGTGCCATGTGACGGGAACAAAGATATACCTATAGACACGGTAACGGCTGGTAATAACTGCCCGCCATACATGATGGTTTTTTTCTTAAATTCACTCTGTATCATTTCACATCGCTCTAGGGTTGCTTTTAGATCGGCATTTAATAATAGGAGAACAAACTCTTCACCGCCATAACGGCAGGCTAAATCGCTTGTACGGCTTAATTGCTTCAAAATAGCTCCCACTTCCTGCAAAACGTAATCTCCGGCCTCATGACCATAGGTATCATTAAAGTTTTTGAAATGATCAACGTCCAGCATAATAACACCCAAGTTTTCATTTGATCGCTGCGACCGTGTAATCTCTCGAATAAAGGTTTCGTCCAAATAGCGGCGATTGTAAAGCCCAGTTAAAACGTCAACAATTGAGCTTCTTTTAAGATTTTCCCGCAAGCGGAGGTTTGATAATGCTAAGGCTATTTGTGAGACAACCTCATTGGCTAATTCAATCGTGTCATCCTCTACGCCTTTCATAGAGCCCTCTAAAGTCGATAGACTATACAAAGTTAGTATCCCTATCATTTCGTCAGAAGACGAAATGGGAAGACATATAGATGCAAGAGGATACACCGATAGTTGGGTGAGGTGGGTACAAACAATTGTTTCCGTATCTGCAATGTGAATGTGTGTGGTGTTGCTTCTTGCAGACCAACAATCTTCGGGGTTGAAACCATTATCTTTATATGTGAACGCTCCCCACTGGATCATCATTTGAAAATAGTCTCTGGAATTACTACTAATAAATAATGTACCGGAGTATTTTGGGAATAAATAAGTACAAAAACTCCCAATAGCGGTATAGGCTTCTTGTGCTGTGAGTACAGAATGTAATTGACCTGTTAAGCCTGCTTGTATATCTTTTAATTTATTACGTGCAACAAGTTGTTCACTCTGAATCATAGATAACTGATGTAAGCGGTGCAGTTCTTGTTGATTTGCACCAGCCTTTTTTAATGCTTTGAATAAAAGCCAGAATGCGATTACAAACATAACAACGTCAAATACAGTCAAGAATATCAAAGCCACTAACGTATATAATTTCACATCATTTTCATAGGTTGCTTCTAGATTAAGCTGATTTTTTTCTATATCAATTAAACTGGCAATGGAGGCTCGAACCAAATCCATCTTAGCCTTGCCCTCACCCGAATGTATCATTGCGACTGCTCGTTTATTATCTATACCGTCATTAGCCGCAATTATTTTTTTAATGTGTTCTAATGCAATGTCAATGCGGCTGGAAAGTACTTTGTAGGAATTTATAGCTTCCGGGAGATTAGAAGTAAGCAAGCCTAATTCATTGCGTTGATTTTCTAGTTTTGTTAGGGCGGCGTAGTATGGTTCAAGGAATTTTTGGTTATTTGTTAGCACAAAACCACGCATACCTGTTTCGGCATCCACCATGGTAAGGAGCACATTGGTAGCTTTGTCGATAGTATCGCGTAAATGAGTGGATTTTGCGTAGGATATATTTAAATATCTATATGCATTAATAGGTAACAACGCATTCAGAATCAATACCAAGACAGCAATGAAGACTATGAATCGTAATGAGGTATTTTTAGATAGAAGCATTTTATAATTTGCTATTAATACACCCTTAGAAGAAGGTCGTGCCCATGCTGCCAAATTATTTTTTTTAAACTGCATGAGTAGATTATAAGTTATAGAATCTTCAAATCTTTGAAGGGAGGCATTAGAACGATGCGCTGATCTATATTTTAATTTGAGACATTGTTTTTTAATCCCACTTCGATTCTAATCTATTTTTAAATTATTATCAAAAACTATGGGGTGTGTAAAGAATTTTGTCATAAAGGTTAGCGTCCTGCAACCGGTCAAGAGAGTCGGAAAATGCCGTGTATAAAGAGCCGTGGCGCATTTACTAACGATGAGTCTGTGATGAAATTGTTCTATTTGGCGCTACAAAATATCAGCAAGAAATGGACGATGCCACTGCGTGATTGGAAACCTGTGCTGAATAG
>JAYTXG010000316.1:0-1868 GCA_043743375.1 Sphingobacteriia bacterium | reverse complement strand
CCCCACATGGCAATTGCATCTATTAAAAATGCTTTAATATCAAACAATTGATTATTGTTTTTTTTATTGGGAGGTATTTTTTGGTTTTTCTAATTTATTAAAACAATTGCATACTTGCAAGTGAATAGCTTACAAATATTATCTTGTGCAAAAAAGGGATGTTAAATAATTACAATTACACAGTTGTTGATCGTTTTATGCGTTACGTGCAGATTGATACACAGAGCGATCCAAATTCTGGATTTCATCCTAGTTCATTAAAACAGAAAGATTTATCAACGCTTTTAGCAAACGAGTTACAATTGATAGGAGTTTCAAATGTAGAGACAGATGAATTTGGGTATGTTTATGCAACCATCTCTGCAACAACTACTAAATCAATGCCTGTAGTTTGCTTTTGTAGTCATATTGATACTGCTCCAGATTGCTGTGGAACTAACGTTAAACCCATATTGCACAGAGCGTATAACGGATCCCCCATTATTTTGCCGGATGATGAAAAGCAAATTATTAATATTGATACATATCCTTACTTAAAAGAACATATTGGAAATGACATTATTACTGCGAGTGGTAAAACATTATTAGGTGCAGATGATAAAGCTGGGGTAGCAATTATTATGGATTTTGCCAATTATTTAATCACTCACCCAGAAATAAAACATGGTACTATAAAAATTTTATTTACACCAGACGAAGAGATAGGAGAGGGTACATTAAAAATTGATTTAAAAAAACTAGGAGCAGACTTTGCATATACTTTGGATGGTGGAAAACTAGGAACCATTGAAGATGAAACTTTTAGTGCAGATGGAGTAACCGTTTCAATTTTCGGAGTAATAGCCCATCCCGGAGACGCAAAAGGGAAAATGATCAATGCTATTAAAATGGCCAGTGAAATTATTGCTAAATTACCTAAAGGTTATCTTTCTCCTGAGTCAACCCAAAAAAGAGAAGGATTTATTCATCCATTGCAAATAGATGGGTCGGCAGAAAAAGCAATTATTCAATTTTTAATTAGGGATTTTGATACAAACCTATTGGCTGTTTATGAAAAATTACTAAAAGAAATTATAGAAGATGTTGTTGGTCCATTTAAAAATGCCATTTATACATTTGTTGTACAAGAACAGTATAGAAATATGAAAGAAATATTAGCTGATTTTCCGTTTGTAATTGGGTATGCCGAAGAAGCATTCAAAAGGATTAATTTACCATTTATAAAAGAGCCTATTAGAGGTGGTACAGATGGTAGTAGGTTGAGTTTTATGGGCCTACCTTGTGCAAATTTATTTACTGGAATGCAAGCAATTCATAGTAAGCATGAATGGATTGGGATTAGAGATATGAAGCTTGCTGTAGAAGCCTTAGTAAATTTGACAAATGTTTGGGAAGAAAAATATTAATCGGCATGAATAGATTGTATCTTTAAATATAAATTAAAAGTGTATGGCAACCTTATTACAATTCTGGTGGGTATTGATTCTCTTATTCATCGGTTTTTCTGGTTTGGTAACAGTAAATCAGGGAACAATTGCAGTGATTACTTTATTCGGAAAATACCAGCGAATTCTTAAACCAGGTCTAAATTTTAAAATTCCGGTTTTAGAACAAGTTTATAAAATAGTAAGTATACAAAATAGATCAGTTGAATTAGAGTTTCAAGCAGTAACAGTAGACCAAGCCAATGTGTATTTCAAAAGCATGTTGCTGTATTCGGTGATTAATCAAGAAGAGGAAACCATCAAAAATGTTGCATTTAAATTTATCAGCGATAAAGATTTAATGCAAGCTTTAATTAGAACTGTTGAAGGATCTATTAGGGCGTTCGTAGCAACAAAAAAACAAGCCGAAATATTATTATTGCG
>JAYTXG010000315.1:0-4739 GCA_043743375.1 Sphingobacteriia bacterium | reverse complement strand
CAGGAGCAAATACTTCAATTTCTGGATGTACCATTTGTGCTTTGCTATTAAAGAACCCCGTTTTCCCAAAAACTAAATAGTCTGATCCCACATACAAATTTTTCTCTACCCAACTAATTCCCTGAAACCATGTAAGCTCTAATTGTCCACTTGCATCTTTTATTTGTGCAATTAACCTCCTAGATCTACCCGCTCCAATAATTTCATACTGCGTCATTCTGCCTACAACTTGTATATAATCACTAAAGGCATTAATTTCACTGATCAAACTAACTTTTGTTTTATCAATATGCCTTAATGGAAAATGTTGCAGCAAATCGCCGAAAGTAAAAATTTCTAGCTCTTTTTTAAACAGATCTGCCCTAAAAGGTCCAACTCCTTTAAGGTATTCTATAGGTGAAGCAAGTATTTGACTATCAGTGCTAATAAGTTGAAATTTACAGGTAAAGTATCCAACAAATCTAACAATAAAAAAATCATGAAGCATTAACCGTCAACTACTTACTATTCCTATCTTCGCCCATATGCAAAAAGAGGTTGTTGTTAGTGGAATACGCCCTACAGGATACTTACACCTGGGCAATTATTTTGGTGCCATGCGTAATTATGTTCGTATGCAAAACGATTATAACTGTTATTTTTTTGTAGCCGATTGGCATAGCTTAACCACCCACCCCGATACAAAAGGATTAAAAAATAGTGTTCATAGAGTTATAGCAGAGAATATTGCTTGCGGTTTAGATCCAGAAAAAGTAGCATTATATGTACAAAGCGATGTACCAGAAATTGCAGAATTATATCTTTATTTAAACATGCTTGCCTATAAAGGAGAACTAGAAAAAACCACCACTTTCAAAGATAAAGTACGGCTGCATCCCGAAAATATTAATGCTGGTTTACTTACTTATCCTGTATTGATGGCGGCAGATGTAATTATTCAACGCGCCGTAAAAGTGCCTGTAGGGAAGGATCAGGAGCAGCACCTCGAAATGGCCCGAAATTTTGCAGAACGCTTTAATCATCGCTATGGTGATGTTTTACCTTTGCCTTATGCTTTTAATTATGGAGATGAACTCATAAAAATACTAAGTCTCGATGGAGAAGGCAAAATGAGTAAAAGCGACAACCAGATGGCTACTATTTTTTTAGCTGATGATGATGAAATTATTCGAAAGAAAATAATGAAAGCAAAAACAGATCAGGGTCCGCTTGAACCAAATTCCATAAAGCCTAATTACATACAAAACTTATTTACTTTAATGGCTCAAGTTAGTACTGAGGATACGTTTAATAAATTTGAATCAGATTTTAATGCCAGTAGTAGTGGTAATTCAGTAATTAGATACGGCGAATTAAAAAAACAATTGGCTGAAGACATGGTTAAGTTTATTAATCCAATTAGAGAAAAAGCAGCATCCATCCAATCAGATCAAATTCTGTTGAACCAAATAATTAAACAAGGAGCAGATAAAGCCAGATCAAGGGCTTCGGAAACCCTAAAAATAATTCGAGAAGCGATAGGATTGAATTATTAGCTTTATTTACTAAAATATCAGATTAGTTTCATTAAGTTGCACAGCTTACAAATTAGCATTTACAAGATGGCCAAACTAAAAAAACCCAAACACGTAGCAGTTGCCGGAAATATCGGCGCTGGAAAAACAACACTTACGGAAATGTTGAGTAAACATTATCGTTGGATTCCTCAGTTCGAAAACGTAGATACTAATCCGTATCTGATGGATTTTTATGAAGATATGCCACGATGGAGTTTTAATTTACAGATATATTTTTTAAATAGTCGCTTAAATCAATTACTCGACATTCAACATGGCACAGAAACGGTAATTCAAGACAGAACAATTTATGAAGATGCAAATATTTTTGCACCGAATCTTCATGAAATGGGTTTAATGAGTAAACGTGATTATGATAATTACTACCAGTTCTTTCAGACACTTAAGACCATGGTTCAACCTCCAGATTTACTAATCTATTTAAAGGCATCGGTACCTACTTTAGTTGCTCAAATTCAAAAAAGAGGAAGAGAGTACGAAGAAAATATTCGTTTAGATTATTTAAAAAAATTAAATGAGTACTACAATAAATGGATTGATGGATATAAAGAAGGTCAATTGTTAATTATTGATTGTGATAAAAATAAATTTGCAGAAAATGAAGAACAATTTGGAGAAATCATTACCAAAGTAGACAGCATGCTATTTGGCTTGTTTTAAATTATACAATCAACAGGCATCAATGAAATACGAAGAATTAATAAAAAATCATTCAACAGAATTGATTGAAAAATTGGTGTCCTTTGTTATAAGCAAAGATCCAGTTGAAATATTATTCAACTTTGAAGATGACGATCAATGGGCAATCATTTCCATGCACCAGTATGAAGAAGATTTAGAAATTTCTTTGCGGCTTCACCCCAGTAATATCTTTGATATTTTTCTAGGATATTATGATGATGAGGATGAGTTTCATGAAATCATTCATCTACTCAATGAAGCTGAAATTGCTCAGCTTCCTGAGGGGCTAAAAAAATTGATGAAGAAAGTAGTAGAAGACGAAAAAGGCATGCGTATCTCAGGTAATTTTCTTTCTAGATAAAATAAATACCCCCAATTTTTTGGTGGCATTCCTAAGCAAGCATTCGAAGAGTTTCTCTTGTTTAAATTAAAGCTAAACTGTTGGAGCAGCAGCAAGAATTTCTTTTGAAACACCTGCTGCATATTTTTCAAAGTTTTTGATGAACTCTTCCGCCAATTTATGCGCAGTTTTATCATATGTAGCAGCATCTTTCCAAGTGCTGCGTGGACTTAATATTTCTGATGGTACATCCTTACAAGTTTTTGGTATCATCATTCCAAAAATAGGATGTTTTTCAAATTCAACATCATTCAATTCACCATTTATTGCAGCAGTAATCATTGCTCTAGTATATCCTAATTTCATTCTTTTCCCTTCTCCGTAGCTTCCTCCGCTCCAACCTGTATTTATCATCCAAACATTTACAGCATGCTCTTTCATTTTAGTACCCAACATTTCGGCATATTTACCAGGGTGAAGAGGCAGAAATGGTGCTCCGAAACAAGCACTAAAAACTGATTTTGGTTCTGTAACACCAGCTTCAGTTCCTGCAACTCTTGCAGTATAACCACTTATAAATTGGTACATAGCTTGACCAGCAGATAATTTACTTATTGGAGGCAATACCCCATATGCATCACAAGTAAGAAAAAATAAATTTTTTGGTAAGCCTCCAATACTTGGTTCCTGAGCATTAGAAATAAAATTCAACGGATAACTAACCCTTGTATTTTCTGTAATTGATTTATTACTGAAATCAATTACATTGGTACCACCAAAAAAACCAACATTTTCTACCAAAGCACCATGCCTAATTGCATGATAAATTTCTGGCTCCTTATCTTCGCTTAAATCGATTGTTTTTGCATAACATCCACCTTCAAAATTAAACACCGAATTGTTAGTCCACCCATGCTCATCATCTCCTATTAATTTTCTTATTGGGTCTGCACTCAAAGTAGTTTTACCAGTTCCACTTAAGCCAAAAAATATAGCAACATCACCATTTTTACCCATGTTAGCACTGCAATGCATACTTAATACATTTTTTTCTTGAGGCAAGATATAATTGAGAACAGAAAAAATTCCTTTCTTCATTTCTCCAGTATATCCTGTACCACCAATTAAAATAGTTTTATGGTTGAATGATACAATTGCAAAATTAGATTGCCGAGTTCCGTCTTCCAAAGGATCTGCCTGAAATCCGGGAGCCTGAATAATTTGCCACTCAGGTTTAAAATTTTCTAGTTCTTGTTCAGTTGGTCGCAAGAACATATTATGTACAAATAAATTGCTCCAAGAGTTTTCATTGATTACTCGAATATTTAAACGAAATTTTTCATCCGCACAAGCATAAGCGTCTCTAACCCAAATAGTTTCCTGCAAACCAAGATAGTTCAGCAGCTTTGTTTTTAGTTGGAGAAAATATTTTTCTTCGATTGCGATATTATAGTTATTCCAATGAACCGTGTCAGCTGTAATTTCATCTTTAACAATGAATTTGTCGAGCGGACTCCTACCAGTAAATTTTCCAGTATTAATACAAAGCGCACCTGTATTATTAATCACACCTTGTTTCTTTAAAATTGCCTGTTCAATAAGTGCTTCAGGACTAAGTTGATAATGAATAGTAGTACTTTCTGAGAAGCCTAGTGTAGATAATTTTTTAATATCTAAATTAAAAGCAGGTGATGACATACACAAACAATCGTTAGTTAGTTTACAAAAATACATTGTTTCTTACTTCACCACATTAATTTGTGTATTAATTACACGTTACAATTCATCTATGTTTTTATTGTTTTGTTTAAAAAAATCAATAAAATAACCAAAATCATTAATTAAGTATAATCCGTTTAGTAATAAATTGAATAAATCATAAATAAACTAGCTTGATTGATTGTTTTATCACCTAATTATAATCCTAAGCAAGTATTTTTGCTAAAATTCTACACAATGCCTGTTGTTGAAGCAAAAAAAATGATCTCAATAGAAAGTTTCGAAAAACTTAAATTAATAGTTGGAGGTGAACATATACTAGCTGATGAAGAATCGATTTTACATTATGGTCATGATGAAACAGAAATACTACAATATTATCCTGAATTAATTTTAAAACCAGCTTCAACAAATGAAATAGC
>JAYTXG010000314.1:0-3279 GCA_043743375.1 Sphingobacteriia bacterium | reverse complement strand
CCATACGCAGGCCTTATCCTTACAACAAGAGATTATTGAAGATGCAAAATTAAAGGCCAATAAAGAGGCACGTAAAATTGTTATCCAATCAATACAACGGACTGCTGCCGAAGTAACCATAGAAAATACGGTAACCGTTTTCAACTTAGAAACTGATGAAATAAAGGGTCAGATTATTGGTAGAGAAGGTCGTAATATTCGTGCAATTGAAGCTGCAACAGGTGTAGATTTAATTGTAGATGACACCCCAGAAGCAATCATTTTATCTTCATTTGATCCATTAAGAAGAGAAATCGCCAGATTGAGTTTACAACGCCTTGTTTCAGACGGCAGAATTCACCCAGCTCGTATTGAGGAAGTAGTAGAAAAAACCCGCCGCCAATTAGAAGAACAAGTAATGGAAATTGGAGAGCGCACTGTTATTGAAATGGGTATTCATGGATTACACAAAGAATTAATTAGAATAATAGGTAAAATGCGCTTTAGATCTTCCTATGGCCAAAACCTTTTAATGCATAGTAGAGAAACAGCCAATTTATGTGGAATTATGGCCTCAGAGCTTGGAATGAACCCTAAATTGGCTAAAAGAGCTGGATTATTGCACGATATTGGCAAGGTTCCTGATGAAGAAACTGAATTGAGCCATGCCCTATTAGGTGCTAAATTGGCGGAGAAATATGGCGAAAACCCCGCTGTAGTTAATGCCATAGGCGCTCATCATGATGAAATGGAAATGCTTTATGTTATTTCCCCTATAATTCAGGCTTGTGATGCAATTAGCGGCGCAAGACCGGGTGCAAGAAGGGAAATAATGCAGCAATACCTCCAAAGAATCAAGGATTTGGAGAACTTAGCATTGGCATACCAGGGGGTAGAAAAAGCATACGCAATTCAAGCTGGTAGAGAGTTAAGGGTAATTGTTGAAGCTGATAAAGTAACCGATCTTGATAGTGATAAACTAAGCTTTGAAATAGCCCAAAAAATTCAGACAGAAATGACCTATCCTGGTCAAATTAAAGTAACTGTAATTAGAGAAAAAAGAGCAGTGAACGTAGCTAGATAGAAAAAAATAGGTTTCAACCCTGAATTTTAAAATTATTTACCTACCTTCGCCTTCCGTAAAAATTAAAAGTTATGAACTCAGCAGTTCAGTTTGTACACGACCAGTTAACAACTAGTAAAGAGCACCCAAAATTCAAAGCAGGTGATAACATCACTGTGAATTATAAGATCGTAGAGGGTGGTAAAGAGCGTATTCAAAGTTTTCGTGGAGATGTAATTAAACTACAAGGAAATGGAGCTACATCGTCTTTTACAGTTCGTAAAATTTCTGATGGAATAGGTGTTGAACGTTTGTTTCCCATCCTTTCTCCAAATATTGACTCAATCTTATTAAATAAAGTTGGCAAAGTTCGTCGCGCTAAATTATTCTATCTGCGCGAGCGTAGTGGTAAAAGTGCACGTATTAAAGAAAAACGTTTCTAGCATTAGCAATACCTTTTTAAGAGCGTTTCACAACAGTGGAGCGCTTTTTTATTGATAGAATCACGATTTAACAATATTTAACTTGTTGGCATCTCTTTTATAGTAACTTTACAGTCTTAAATTAATCAATATGGGCAATCTAGGTTTTCAAGAATTATTAATAATTGGTGTAGTGGTATTGGTACTATTTGGTGGTAAAAAAATACCAGAATTTATGAGAGGATTGGGTAAAGGAATACGTGAGTTCAATGATGCAAAGAGCAACGTGAAGAAAGAGTTAGAAGAAGGCATGAAAGAGAAAGACAATACACCCGCTTAATCCCTAAATCAATAATCAACAGCCTTTGTTTCGGTTCCATACAATCAAAGACTATCATAAAGCATTGCAGAACGGCCAAACCACCTGTGCGGAAGCCGTTCGATCTTATATATCTGCCATAAAAGAACAAGTATACCTCAACGCATTTATTGAGGTATTCGAAGAAGAAGCATTAGCAAAAGCATCGGAATTAGACTCGCTTTTAAAAGATGCAGTTCCTATCTCCCCATTATTTGGTGTAGTAGTTGGATTAAAAGATGTTATCTGTTTTAAAAACCACAAAATATCTGCAGCTTCAAAAATCTTAGACAATTTTACTTCTATATACAATGCAACTGCCACACAAAAATTATTAGCTGCAGGAGCAATTATTATTGGCAGGCAAAATTGCGATGAATTTGCAATGGGTAGTAGTAATGAAAACTCTTCATACGGTCCGGTAAAGAATGCCAAAGATCATGAAAGAGTATCAGGAGGATCATCTGGTGGCTCGGCAGTTTCTGTGCAAGCAGGCTTATGCATGGTTAGCCTTGGAAGTGATACTGGTGGCTCTGTTCGGCAACCTGCAGATTTCTGCGGAATCATCGGCATGAAACCTACTTATGGAAGAATATCTCGCTACGGATTAATAGCATATGCTTCTTCTTTTGATCAAATAGGTATTTTTTCTAGAACAATTGAAGATGCTGCATTGGTATTAGAAATTATTGCAGGGGAAGATGATTTTGATAGTACCGTTTCTAATAAACCCGTTCAAAATTATTCGGCAATAATCAACAGCTCCAAAAAAGAATACCGTGTTGCCTATTTTAAAGAATCGCTAGAACATCCTGCACTAGATAAAAATATAAAAGAACAAACAGAAGCTACCATTCAACAAATGAAAACTGCTGGTTATATAGTTGATGCAATTAGTTTTAATTTGTTGGATTATGTTGTTCCAACTTACTATGTTTTAACAACCGCGGAAGCTTCAAGTAATTTATCAAGATATGATGGAGTACGTTTCGGACATCGAACAGAACAAAAAAATATTGACCTTACAACATTATACAAAGCTTCGAGAAGTGAAGGATTTGGAGATGAAGTAAAAAGAAGAATACTATTGGGAACATTTGTTTTAAGTGAAGGATATTTTGATGCTTATTTTACCAAAGCACAACAGGTTCGTCAATTACTGAAAACAAAAACTGCAGAAATATTTTCTGAATATGATGCAATTATTTCTCCTACAGTTCCATCACCAGCATTTAAAATAGGAGAGAAATCGGATGACCCAATTGAAATGTTCTTAGCAGATATTTATACAGTTTATCCCAATTTAGTAGGCATTCCAGCAATATCTATTCCATTATATACCCACAGCAATGGTATGCCTTTTGGATTGCAAATTATGACCAATCATTTTGATGAAGCCACTCTTTTTCAGCTTTCTAAAGAATTGATTAACCTTAAATAATTACTATGTATGGGTT
>JAYTXG010000313.1:0-3225 GCA_043743375.1 Sphingobacteriia bacterium | reverse complement strand
GGGATTTCAAGTGTAATACCCGAGTTTAAGCTACGTGCAGCTTATGGTGAAGCAGGTATTCAGCCTGGTGTATTTGATCGTATTCCAACATTAAGTAGCGGTATCACTACCAATGGTGCATATTTTTCTAATCCATCACGTTTAGCCAACCAAAATTTAAATGTTGAAAGATCTAAAGAAACTGAGTTTGGAGCTGATTTTAATGTAAAACTCGGCAAGAGAAGTTGGTTGTCTTCTTTAAATTTTAGTGCAACCTATTGGCAACGTAAGGGTAGCAATGTTATTTGGGTAATACCAGTACCAATCTCGTCTGGTGCTTCTGAAATTAAGTCTAATGTTTTAGATTTATCATCTAAAGGCTTCCAGTTTTCAATGGATGCAAATATATATAGCGATAAAAATATTAGTTGGAATTTGACCACCACTTTTGGTACGTCAAAAACATTTACCGATAATATTTACGGCACACCAGATATACCCTTGGTATGGAGCAGTGCAGCCACTTATACATTAAGGGCTGGTGAGCAATTTGGTACAATTTTTGGGTACAAAGCACTAACTGCAATTGATCAAAAAAAGGCCGACGGAACCACCTATTACATAGATCAAGCACTCAAAGGAAATTATGAGTTAGTTGATGGGCGTGTGGTAGAAAAAGCTTCTAAAAGAGCCCAGTTTACATCCGACAAATATGTGTTGGGTAATACCACACCTAAATTCAATATGTCATTCACAAATACAATCAACTATAAAAAATATCTAAGCCTTAGTTTTCAGTTAGATTGGATTTCTGGTGCTATGCAGTACAACCAAACAAAAGAGTGGATGTATAGTGAAGGGTTACATGGCGATTTTGATAAGCCAGTTACTATTAATGGGCAAACAGGCGCCTTTACTGCCTACTATAAAAGTTTCTATGATGCCTCTGAATCTAACGGTACTAAAGATTACTTTCTTGAAAAATCATCTTTCTTAAGATTGAGGAATATATCTATTTCTTTTGATGTTGCTAAATTTATTAAAATTCCATTTACGGATAAAATGCAATTTTTTGTAAGTGGCCGCAATATTTGGACTTCAACAAAATATACAGGATTGGATCCTGAAGCTAATCAAAATACTTCTGGTTCTGGCAGTACTTCAAGCTCGCAAACCTCCGTACAACGTGGTTTAGATTATTTCTCCTTTCCAAATACCAAATCTTATCAAATCGGATTAAACATTGGGCTTAACTAAAAAACTTCTTAATTATGAAACTGAAAATATTAAAAAATTCGGCACTTGTAATAATGAGTTCTCTTCTTGCATTTTCTTGCAAAAAGGCCGACTTAGATGTTACCAATTTAAATAACCCATCTTACAGCGTTTTATCAAGCGAAAGCGGTATTTTATCATTTGCAAGTGGTTTTTACAAAACTGGTTTTAGCGATCAAGGCGTATCATCTTTAGATGATGGCTTGGGCTATGGTTTTCACATTATTGTACAAGGTTTTCATGAATCTATGGGCGATAATATTTATGTGCCATGGGGTAACAATTCTTTCAAATTTGCCGATAACCCACAATGGGTAAAACTAGATAATGGAACTCAGGTTAATAATCCAATTGGCCAAGGTCAAATTGCAGAATTAAAACTTAGAAATGCTAGGGCTTATGGTGCCTCCAATGCATTTTTACCAGAATGGACATACATGTATTTTTTAAATAATTCTGCTAATGTATTACTATCTAAGATTGATGGTACAACCTTTAGTGGCGATGCCGATACTAAAAAGAAGGTCTTAAAAGCATGGGCTTATTGGTGGAAAGGATACGCTTATTCAAGAATCGGATCAATGTATTATGCAGGTTTAAAAGTTGACGAAGCTAATGCAACAAATGGTGCTTTTTTATCACACGATGCCATGATTACTGAAGCAAATGCAAATCTCGACAAAGCATCTGCAATTATTGCAACACTCAATGTAGGGGGTGGCTTCGATTATGTAATGCAACAGATTATTCCAACTTACATGCAATTTAATCCAAATGGTACAGCTGGCATTCCTACACCTACTGCTTGGACCAAAAACATTAACTCAATGAAAGCTAGAAATTTGCTTGCAAATACTAAGTTGAGTGATATGAATGCAGCTAGTTGGACTCAATTACAAACCTATACTAATGCTGGTGTAGCTAGTGGCAATGACTACGTATTTTTAATGAAGAACTACGTTGATAATTCAAAATCCTTCACTTCAAATTTCGCATATGATGGCAGTGCACAAGGTTATACAGCAGAGCCAGGAAATACTTTTTTTATGAGTGAAAGATTGATTCAAGATTTTAGAGTCACCGATAAAAGGTTTCTAAATAACTTTTCTTTGCTTTCAAGTCCTGAAGTTTACAGAAGAGGCAGGAGTATTACATTTGGTACTCGCTATTATTTAAATGATGCCATTAATGTAACTAATAATGGGGCTATTCAATACTACAACTCAACTCCTAATGTGGATAATTTTTATATTGGAGTTAGTTATGAGGAAAACCAATTAATGAAGGCTGAAGTTTTAATAAATACGGCTCAAATAGATGCTGGTATATCAATTATTAATTCAGTTCGAACTTACCAAGGTGCAGGCATTTCCAGCCTGAATGGCTTAACCTTAACCGCAGCTAAAGAAGAATTGCGAAAAGAAAGACGATGTGCACTTTTATTCAGAGGTGTTGCTTTTTACGATTTAAGAAGGCTAGGTATGACAGATGATGTGTCTAAAGGTGGTGGAAGAACTGGCTGCACAGTTTTAAGTGCAACAGGTGCAGTAAATACGAATGCTACTATTAATTATAACTACCTTTCTTATTGGGATGTGCCTCAAAATGAGTTGGATTTTAATGCCCCTACAGCTGGTAGCGCACCTGTTAGAAATCCTGGATAGTTCTTTATTTGAATCTATTACTAAACCTCGGTCAATCTAATTGAACCGGGTTTTTATTGCATAAGCAATAAAATATAGCATATAATTTGAGTCGATGTTAATTGAATAATATTTTACGAAAATCATACTAGTTAAGCAATATATAAAATTTAGTGATATTAAAAAATACATTGTATACATAGCTAAAAAAATAAAAATTTTATAAAAGTATTTAAAATTAATAAATTGTTATAGTTTGCAAGCAGCCATTTATATATTTGAATGGTCAAATGACTTGATTAAAGGTTCTATTTAACTAAAATTAACA
>JAYTXG010000312.1:0-2137 GCA_043743375.1 Sphingobacteriia bacterium | reverse complement strand
ATATTGGCAGACAATATCACCAATTTGGAAGATTTATTTTTTGCAAATACCCAAAGTAAATGATTTTTGGATTTCATAAAACAGTATATCCAAAGTGATGAGGAAGTCAGTTGTTGTTTCATTGCATGTGGGTTTTTGGGCATGTTACTTAATATTAGTAGCAATCCTTTTAGCTGTTTATTTCAAAAACGGTGGGAATGTAAGTAACCCATTATCTCGGGTTATGAATGCTTTCTACAGCAATTTCTGTTTCGCATTTGTCCCATCTTTTATTACCTACTATTTCCAAAATACCTGCAACAAAAAAAGTTTCTGCCTTCCATAATTTACGGCTTGCTAATTTCGATAGGAGCAGCCGTAATTGGTTATGTGCTGATTCGATACTTAATAGAAACAGGCCGAATTAGTGATATGGAGTTATCTGCTCCTAAATGGGGTGAACTGAAATTCGTCCAAAAGGTTATATAGTGTGGTATTACCAAATTTTACGAATATTTAAACCAAGAAATAGGGCTTAAAACAATACCTCCAATACAAACAATTATATTTAAATAAATTAAATAGTAAGATGAAACATGAAAACCTACAACCAATCGAATTTATAAAAAAGCAGTATGGATCTGTTCGCAATGTAAATATTACGCACAAAGAAAATTTATCTAAAATTAATAAAGTGGCAATGTGGATAACAGATCATGTTGGTAGCATGGTTTTTTTATAATTATTTTCGGTTGGACAATAATATGGCTAAGCTGGAATATGTTTGCTCCTTTAAGTTTGAGTTTTGATCCTTATTCGGCATTTGTTCAATAGCTCTTTATTTCTAATATGATTTAAATATTTCTAATGCCCTTAATTATGGTTGGTCAAAGTTTACAATCAAATCATTCGGAAATAAGAGCAGAAGAAGATTTTTTTATCAATAAGAAATCGGAAACTGAAACTATTTTGATGCATTTGGAAAATCAAAATGATTTAATTCTTCAAATTTTACAACAACTTCATCAAGCTGAGAATAAGTAAGAATTTTTTTAAATATATCATAAGTTCGCTTTGGATTTTATCATTGGTAAGTTTGTTTACATATTTAGCTTGCGAAATGATATTTTCAAAAAATAAGTACCATTACTTTTTCTATAATTCTTTAACCCATAATATTTTAAAGAGCTAGGCAACAAAACTGCAATACAAATTATCTATCTTTACTATATATTTACCAAATGAACCATTTAAAGGGTTTACTTTTTTTAATTTTTTTTCTCAGCTCTTGGCATACTAATGCACAAGAAACTCCTTTCACCTTAAGGTCTAATATCGGTTTGGCTACTTATTATGGAGATTTGACTGAAAAAGTAAAAATATTAGACCAAGCCTCTGCCAGTTTTTCATTAGGATTAGGCTATGATTTTACCGATCAGATTATTGGGAGATTTGATTTTTCAATAATGAAACTAAAAGCAGATGATAAATTTAATACCCGCATAGATCTAATAAACAGGAACCTCAATTTTACAACTATTTTATGGGATTTATCATTAGGCGTTGAGTATGAATTTTTAAATATGATTAGTGAGGATTATTTATTTACTCCCTTTTTAGGAATAGGTGTAGGTCTTTGCCATTTTAACCCATACACTTATGATAGAAACGGCGTAAAAAGGTATTTAAGGGAATATGGAACAGAAGGGCAGGGGTTACCTTCCTATCCTGAAAGAAAAATATATAGTAAGCTGAGCATGTTTATTCCAATTAATTTTGGAATTAAATATGCAATCAATGAAAAAATCAGATTCGTATTTGAAGTAAACTTACGAAAAACATTTACAGATTATTTAGATGATGTTGGTAATACATATCCTGATCGGAATATAATTTTGAATGAGTCTAGAGATCCCTTAACTACCATTGGATTAACTTATAGGGGTGATGAAATTTCTACTGCACCCTACCCTGGCATTTATATTCAAAGGGGTGGGTATGCTAAAGATTTTTACTACACTACCAGTATTGGCATGTCTATTCGATTAAATACACTTTCCGTTGGAGGTGGAAATAAAGTAAGAGGTGGCCAGGTATACAAACCAGGTAGCTCCAAACGATCGGGCCTCAAAAATCCTAACAGGGTATTTTAAAAAAG
>JAYTXG010000311.1:0-1545 GCA_043743375.1 Sphingobacteriia bacterium | reverse complement strand
GTTCACTCCTATGAATAAAAACCACCAAGAAAGATTAAATATTTTCCTTCAAACAGGCATAACTAAGTTGTTATGCTCTGTTGTCGGGACGTTTTAGTTTTTTGTCTGACACAAAGGTATAAAAAAAATATTAAAATTTCAGCCTCCTATTAGTAATCAAGTTACAAGTATCTGTTAGTTTTATTTTAATACTTAGCCACAAACTCAAAAAAAGAAATTTAATTCAGTGAACCCGAGTGGTCTAAAGTGATTAAGATGAATTTTATTTTTTTATTTTTTCGTATCATCCAATACATAATTATATTTTTTTTCCTTTATAGTAAAGGTTTTAATGTTTTATAATTCCAGTTTCATACGTTTGTTTAGTTTTCCATATGGTGTATATGCGCGATAATAATTTGCGAGCAATAACAACAATAGCTCTCTTAGGCGTTTTAGTTGCTAAGAGTTGGTGGTATTTAATGGTTAATGCCGAATCTTTACGTACCGCTATCCAGGCGCATTCCAAAATAAGAGGGCGTATAGCTTTATGCCCTCGTTTTGTCATTTTTCCTTTATGAATATGTTCCCCTGATGAGTATTCGCTTGGACATAATCCAATAAATGAATTAAATTTTTCAAAGTTATCAAAGCGATTAATGTCGCCTATTTCGGCAAGCATGGTCATGGCTGTTATCATGCCAATACCTGGCGTAGTAGTGAGTATTGTAAACATTTCTTTGTATTGTTCTGATTCTGATAACTTGCGCATTTGTTTATTGGTTTCAAATAAGCGTTTGCGAAGTAACAACACATCGTCAATTAAAAAATCAATGGTTGCTTTATTGCTTGTATCGTTTACGTTTAAGGCTTGTAACCACTTAATAAAATTGTTTGTCCAATAAGACTTATCGTATTCTTTTGGGATTTTTAAACCTAAAACAAATAAACAGGATTTAATGCCTTGCCTTTTGGCAGAGAGTGCTTGTTGCGTGCGCTTGCGATAACGAATTAAATTTCTATCTGCCTCAATGTTTGGTTTTGGAATATAAATTGGGCGTAACATTCCTTTAGCGTAAGCCTCACCTATTCGTCTTGAATCAGAGGCGTCTGTTTTACTCAACATACCTTTGTTAGTTTGCGGTATATCCGCTGCATTTACAACATCACAATGAATGCCCAGCGCGGTTAATTCCCGCTGAACGGAAAAACCACAAAACCCTGCTTCATAGCAAGCGCGGTAGGTTCCATCAGGATAATGTGTTTGTAAATGGCTTTGTAAAATCCTTCCTATCGATTCTTGATGAAATGTTTTCACATAAACCTGATCAACATAAATAGATGCCGACCAATTTTTTTTATGGACGTCTAATCCAATATTAATTTCATGATTTTTGAAACTTACCGTTTCTGCTGGTTTCTTTTTTTCTTTTATATTTGTCATAGCCATTGTTTTTGAACATAAATTTATGTAGCTTTTTAAGACTACTCATTGTTCTTTCTCAATGGCTATTTTATTACATGGATACTCAAAAAGTATTTTATTTTCTTCTTACTTTTTTCCTT
>JAYTXG010000310.1:0-3338 GCA_043743375.1 Sphingobacteriia bacterium | reverse complement strand
GCAACTGCTAATAATTTATTAATGCAATTTCAAAGTGATCTATTGCAAACTAAAGTGATTAGGCCAACTATAACAGAAACAACCGCTTTAGGTGCAGCATATTTAGCAGGTTTGGCAGTTGGTTATTGGTGGGATACCAATGAAATTCAAGAATTGTGGCAGAAAGAAAGTTCATTTATTCCGTTAATGTCTATCGATAAAAAAAATGAATTAGCAGCAGGATGGAGTAAAGCAGTAGGAGCTGCGATGAGTTATTAGGCAATGAATAGAAATATAATGCTTGCTCAATTAAACGAGCAACACGAATACGATATAGTAATTATTGGCGGAGGTGCAACCGGGTTAGGTGCTGCTGTTGATGCAGCTTCGCGCGGGTACAAAACATTACTTGTAGAGCAATACGATTTTGGTAAAGGAACTTCAAGCCGATCTACTAAATTAGTACACGGCGGCGTGCGCTATTTAGCACAAGGCAATATTAAATTGGTACGAGAAGCACTAAGAGAAAGAGGATGGTTATTAAAAAATGCCCCCCATCTTACTTCAATACAACCATTTGTAGTACCAGTTTTTAGTTGGTGGGAAAAAATATATTATAGCATCGGATTAATAGCATACGATATTTTATCGGGGAAACTTTCCTTAGGTAAAACATTATTACTCAATAAAAAGCAAACCCTCCAGTTGATTCCTTCTATCAATCCAACAAAATTGGTTGGCGGAATTTTATATTTTGATGGACAGTTTAATGATAGTGCCTTATGCACCGATTTGGCAATTACCGCAGCTAAATATGGTGCAACAATTTTAAATTATGTAAAAGCAACTGGGTTTATAAAAGAAAAGGAAATTATTGTTGGCGTAAAATTGGTAGATACTTTATCAAATAAAATTTATACTGTAAAATCAAAAGCAGTGATAAATGCAACTGGTGTTTTTACAGATGCTGTGTTAAATATGGATATTGAAACACATGAATTACTGGTTACGCCTTCACAAGGAATTCACTTAGTAGTTGATACTCATTTTTTTAATGGTAATTACTCAATGATGATTCCAAAAACAGATGATGGCAGAGTGCTTTTTGCAGTGCCTTGGCAAAATAAAGTAGTGATTGGAACTACTGATACCCCTGTTCTTACAATTGATATTGAACCCAAACCTTTAGAAGAAGAAATTGAATTTATAATCAATCATTTTAATCGATATACCGCTTCTCCAATTAATAGATCAGATGTAAAAAGTGTTTTTGTTGGATTAAGACCACTAGTTAAAAATAAATCTGCTAAGTCTACTGCATTACTTTCAAGAGACCATACATTAGTAGTTGCTTTGAGCAGATTGGTAACTATAACTGGTGGTAAATGGACTACCTACCGAAAAATGGGCGAAGATGCTGTTAACAATGCTTTATTCGTTTCTAAACAGGTTAAAAAAAGTGCGTGTATTACCAGAAATCTAGCCATTGGAAATCCGAAAGAAAAAAAATTACTGATCAATCAATTAATTGAAAATAATAACATGTTAGGCCAACAAATACATCCTAATTATCCATTTATAAAAGCAGCAATTGTTTATGCTACTCGATATGAAATGGCCATGTCTATTGAAGATTTTTTAGCAAGAAGAATTCGATTGTTATTTTTAGACGCAAAAGCGGCAATTGAAATAAGCGAAGTAGTTGCCTCATTAATGGCCATAGAATTAAATAAAGACCAAAATTGGATGGAACAAGAACTTATTTCTTTTAAAACACTTGCACAGCAATATTTACTTGCTTAAATTAGTGCAGAATTGTGCCATTAATTCCTACACTTATGAATATATATATTGCTGAAATAATTGGAACTGCATTGTTAATTACTTTGGGCAATGGAGTTGTAGCCAACGTAATTTTGCATAAAACAAAGGGCAATAATGGAGGATTAGTGGCCATCACTTTTGGTTGGGCAATAGCAGTATTTGTTGGTGTACTTACAACCGCAAGTACCAGTGGGGCGCACTTAAATCCTGCAGTAACCATTGCATTGGCAACAATTGGTAAGTTTGATTGGGCATTGGTTCCTGGATATTTATTTGCACAATTAATAGGCTCTATGATTGGCGCTTTTTTGGTATGGATTATCTATAAACAACATTTTGATGAAACAAATGATGCAGCTATTAAATTAGCTTGCTTTTCAACTAGTCCATCTATAAGAAACGCGCAACAGAATTTTATAACTGAGTTGTTGGCAACATTTATTTTTATGTTTACCATTTTATTCATCACAAAATCTGCTACTAGTATTGGTTCATTAGATGCTTTGCCCGTTGCATTGGTAGTACTAGGTGTGGGCTTAAGTTTAGGCGGCCCTACTGGTTATGCCATTAATCCAATAAGGGATTTTGGGCCAAGAATTATGCACAGCATTTTACCAATTAAGGGTAAAGGAAGTAGTGATTGGAAGTATAGTTGGATACCCATTTTTGCGCCAATTTTTGGAGCAATTGTAGCAGCATTGCTTTATAAAATCTTACTGACTAGTAATTAATGCCTATCGCCCTTTCAGCCATGGCTTTGGATTTTGAGGAACACTTTTATCATTCATTATCATAAAAAGTATGGCACCTTCTCCATCTATTGATGTACCAGATTTACCCAGTATAGATCCTGCTTTTACAGATTTATCTCTTGATACATTTAAAGAAGATAAGTTTTTATACCCCGTAAAATATTTGCCGTGCTTTACAATCACAATTAGCTCACCTGCTGCTTCCGCTGCATATACAACTTCTCCATCAGCAACGCAACGAACATTAGATCCTACAGGAACAGAAATTTCAATGCCATCCGATTTCTGGTCCAATTTAGTACCCTCCATATTGGTTATTCCAAAATCAATGGTAATTATACCATTAGATACAGGCCATGGCAATCTGCCTTTATTATTTTCGAAATTCAATGACATTTCCATTCCCTCTGGCGTAGACTCTAAAGGCGAGTAGCTTCTGTTTTTTGAAACAGAAGCCATACCAATAGATGGTTCATTATCTGTATTTTTTTGAGCAGGTTTACTAGTGGTATTATTACCAATATTTTTTGAAGTTGCATCAGCAGATTTATTGGATGCAGCAGCTCTTTTCTGATCCTCAATAGCTTTTATACGTTTGGCTTCATCTCGCTTTTTGGCATCTTCAATTTCTCTTCTAATTACTGCATTTACAGCCAATAATACTTTCTTACGTTGCTTTTCACTTTCTTTAATTTGTGCATTTAGTTCTTTCTCTTTACCCTTTAATTGTGTTACAACTTGATCTTGTTCTTTCTTATCATCTTGCAGTACTTGCAACTGCTT